>PBOZ01000018.1 GCA_002724555.1 Rickettsiales bacterium | reverse complement strand
GACGTTTTTAGTTACTTTTTTTTAACATTAATATAAGCTGCGTAACCCGACGTTATATAAGAGAGTCGAAATTATGCTGAGTGCTGACGGATTTTTGATGCTCTATGAGCTGGTCGAAGCCGGTGGTGAATTGCGTCGTGATGAGCTGGAAAAGCGATTAAATGGACGTTTGATAACCACATATGTACAGGCTTGGGAGAATCTTGTTGACGAGAATTATTTGGAACAGCTACATGAAGCTTGGGGGCTAAACGACAGTATTAAACTTCATCCCCATAAAAACATTGAATTACAAAATAAGCTAAACGAAATTAAGAAAGCTACACAGCTACATGTAGCTGCTTTCGTAAAGCAGGCGACGGATCCACGTTTTTTCTCCGCTCCGTACCAGGCAGTCGTTGACGGCAAGGTAGCCAGAAACACTCCCTTGAATACATACTTATCCAAGATGTCACCGATTGACCGCGCCGACTTTTGGCAAGCCTATATGGATGCAGATGAAGCCACGCAGAAAAGTATCAACGACAGAATTTCACGAGCTTCTCCTGGAAGCCGCAGAGACTGAAAGGAGACTACCGCCAGCGATGCGACCGCCCAGTGTCGTTGCCGCATGGCCTGAGATGCTGCCTGAGTGGCTTGCATACCCTGACAAGAAAACGAAGACACGACTAGCCAGAGCCTCTGCCAGACAGATATCGGATTATGGTTTTGTTATGGACGTTATCCTGGAAGCCGCGGAAGACGATGAGCGACGTTTACTATGGGGAGCTGCTCACTCAGCAGCGTTTAGAGACCGTGGACCCAACTGGTACAAACTCTCAAAGATACTTCATTGCGACAGACGCACGGTAAAGCGGAACTATGAACACGCACTGTCGTGTACAGTTTGGAACTGGAATAGACAGATTAGACTGCCGTTGGAAATATCAGAAAATCAGCTTCAAGCCGTTTAGATAAAACAGCATTGCATACATCTTTATATATTAAGAGACATAGACGCCGTTGAGATTTGTTTGCCTCGATGACCTTAAAAAGAGCTTAATTTCATTAAGCTGGTCATCCGTCCAGCTTGCATACTCCTCTCTTTTATTAACTAAGCTGGGCTGTTTCGATAGCCCAGCTTTCTTTCGGTGGTGATTGATGACGGTCATTGATGAGCATGAGCTGAACTACAGCGCCTGGATCAAGGTCGCTGACGGCCAGATCAGGCTGATGGTGACGTTTGAGGGGTTTGATGACGAGCTGTCTGCACAGGAGTTTCTGGAGGAGCTGTTGGGCAGCAATGAGAGTAAGGTTGTACATTAATGTGGAGGCCATCACAGTGTCGGAGCTGACTATAAAGCAAGAGAAGTTTTGCAGGGCTTATGTCTCCACTGCCGAAGGTAATGCGTCAGAGGCTTACAGGACGGCGTACAACACGGAAAACATGAAGAACGCCACGATTAACCGGCGTGCGACAGATCTGATGCAGCACGGCATGATCAAGGCACGCATTGACCAGCTAAAAGCTGAGTATAGCGACCAGGAAGCTATAACTGTGGAGGAAATTAGCGGTGCGCTGCGACGTGCGCTCGAAGGCGCTGCGGCGGCTGGTCAGTGGTCCGCGGCATCGCAAGCAGCTCTTGGACTAGCGAAATTAGGTGGATTATTGGTCGAAAAACGGCAGATATCTGCGGACGACGGGGCGAAGCACCTCGATGCAGTAGCCGCGCTTGCTGGTGTACCCAGGAAGTCGGACGACGATGACAACGTGATCGAGCTGAAGAAGGCTGCGTGCAACTGATCTGCAACTATTGCCTGCTAAGTCATTGATATCATTGGTCTGACCGTCAGGTTATAGACCTGATTCCCGTCAAATTCGGCGGTTTTTCGCTGAGACCCCCCCCTCGCTCGCTCGCGGTCGGGGCAGTTATTATTTGTACCCTTTCGCTATAACTTGAGGCTTATATTGACAGACCCTTGGCAATCGTTCCTTGAGCGCTACCACGACGATCCGGCAGGCTTCAGCGAGCATGTGGTCGGCATGAAGCCTCTGGAGTGGCAACGCGAAGTCATGGACGCCATCGCCTCTGGCGAGAGGCTCTGCTCGATACGGAGCGGTCATGGCGTGGGCAAGAGTTCTTGCGCGTCAATATTGATATTATGGTTCTTGTTAACGCGATATCCGTGCAAGGTCGTTGTGACGGCCCCTACGGCATCACAGCTCTTTGATGCGTTGTTCGCTGAATTAAAATCGCGGCTAAAAGAAATGCCCGATGCGTTATCGAAGTTGCTGGAGGCGACCTCTGATCGCGTTGTGCTTAAAAGCAGTCCGACTGAGGCGTTTTGCAGTGCCAGAACAAGCTCAAAGGAGCGCCCCGAAGCATTAGCGGGTGTTCATAGTGAAAACGTGCTTTTGATTGCAGACGAGGCGTCGGGGATATCTGAAGAGGTTTTTGAGAGTGCGGCAGGCAGTTTAAGTGGAACTAACGCCCATACGCTGTTGTTGGGCAATCCTGTACGGGCGAGCGGCTTTTTCTACCGCACGCAGACAGAGCTGGCAGACAAGTGGTGGACAAGGAAGGTGAGCTGTATAGACAGCCCCCTTGTGTCTCAGGATTTTCTTGATGATATGTCTTCCAGATATGGCACTGAGAGTAATGCCTATCGTGTGCGTGTTTTAGGTGAATTTCCAGTAGCCGATGAAGACACCTATATACCGCTGCATTTGATTGAGAGCGCGATACATCGAGACATTGAAGACAGCCCCTCCGCTGCGGTGGTATGGGGGCTTGATCCGGCGCGTTTTGGTTCGGATCGATCTGCACTGGCAAAGCGGCGTGGCGGCAAGCTGATTGAGATTAAGAGCTGGCGAGATAAAAGCACGATGGAGCTGGCCGGTATTATTATGGACGAATACGAAAATACGAAATTCGCGGATCGTCCAACAGAAATTTGCGTGGACAGCATTGGTATCGGTGCTGGCGTTGTCGATCGCCTGATGGAATTGGACTTGCCTGCACGCGGCGTCAATGTCGCAGAGAGTGCCAGCATGTCACAGAAATATATGCGCCTGAGAGACGAATTGTGGGGCAAGGCGCGAGAATGGTTTGAACAAAAGGACGTTGTCATTCCTGATGACGCACAACTTGTTCACGAGCTGGCGGCCCCGCGATTTGCATTCACCTCAACAGGAAAAATTAAAATTGAAGGTAAGGACGAGATGCGTAAACGCGGTATAAGGTCGCCAGACCTTGCTGACAGTTTCTGTCTTACCCTCGCAAGCAACGCCATCATCGGCGTGCATGGCAATAAATATGCATGGAAACAAACGATTGAAACTGATACGAGCTGGGTCGTCTGATGGCTATTGTTAATCCTCTTCTGGGTGCTGTAACGAGTGCCATATCAAGTCCGAGTACATTATGGGATCCCCCTGGTGATCCTATTGATCCCGAAGCTGAAGAGCGTGAACGTCAGGAACGTGAGCGCCGCGAAGCGGCAGAACGTGAAAGACGTGCGCTTTTAAGCAATCCGGTAGATCGTTACGCGGGTGTTCCGACCATCCGCAGTGATATGCCTGATTTTCAGGTGGGTTTTCACGAAGGCCATCCCACAATGAGCACCGTAATGCCGTTTGATGCTGGAAACTCGGAATATCTCGATTTTTCAAGGGAGTTTTATTCAGATCCAGCCAATTTTCGAGACAGTCGTGAAGTGACCCTGCAAGACCGTGAGA
This sequence comes from Rickettsiales bacterium, assembly GCA_002724555.1. GTDB lineage: Bacteria > Pseudomonadota > Alphaproteobacteria > UBA8366 > UBA8366 > UBA6544. The sequence continues at coordinate 9,647 of PBOZ01000018.1, read as the reverse complement.
AGATGGCTGAAGCGTATGCTCAAAGCATTTATGACGCAAGGAAAGCAGAACAAAAAAGAACCGGCCTGTTTACTGAAGGTCTCTTGTCTAGCCCGCGAGCGCATATTTCACAGCACATGGAAAAGCCGGAAACACAGCTCGGAATAATGCTAGGTCTGGCTGGTGTACCATTTGCCGGTGGTCTTTTAGAAACAATCGGCAACATAAATATGAAAAATCAGGCTTATAACCGCGCACTGGCATTGGAGGGAGTGCCGGGATATTCCATAGGAATGCTGGATGGTCAGCATTATTCTACCGCTCCTCGTGGGCTTATGGGTCACCGCGTTATGTATGGAACGGTGCCAGATTGGTTTGATGTGGAGCAGGCCGATATCCTTGAAAATTATCAGAAGGGTCTTGATGCGGAAGGCAACCCAACCATTGACGCTGGCACCGCAAGATTTTCGCCGGATGGTTTTCTCTCTACGCCCTTCGGACACGATGTTGCAACGCCGGATGATGTCGCGGCGTTAGCGAAACAATACGGCGTTCCCTACAGCGAAGCGCTAGACGCCGTTAATCGCGCAGAGCGTGGCGATGGCACGGTCGATACAAACTTAACTGGCAAAGACCCTCTCGGCCCAGCCCCCATTCACATAGACGACGATGATGTCGTGGACGATCCACATGCAGACTTTGGCGACATGATGGATGAAGAACATAGCCCCTGGTAAGGAAAATCGAAATGCCGAAAGTAGGAAAAACGACGTATGGGTATCACGCCAAAGGCCGTGCCGCCGCTAAGAGAGCAGCAAAACGTCGTGGCAAGAAAGTCGTGTATCGTAAGAAGAAATAATGGCGTCTAATCTAAATTATTTACTTGGGCCTCACCTGGGGCCGTCTGTAAAGGCTATACCGAATCTTTTAAATTTTATCGGGCCGCAGGCAGACATAAAGGCGTTAGTCGATTCAGCAAGGGATGCCGGTCGAGGACTCTTTGCTGGCGACATGGGTAAGTTTGGCACAAACATGGCTCTGGCTGCTACTGCGCCGTTGTTTTTATTATATCCTGGAACCTCTCGCACCGCTTTTGGTTACAACAAGCCTTTTGCGCGACCCGCATCATCGCCAGTAAAAAATGAGCCGCTCCTGATGGCTGGGAGTAGTGGGGATGGTGGTGCAATAATTCCGCAACCATCTCCGTCCCAGATACAACAGGCGAGAAAACTTGAAGATAAACTGACTATTAAGCAGCTTGAAAAACTAGAGGAAGCAAAAAAACTTTATCCAAGATTTGGTGAGCTTGCCAAATACATGATGCCTCTGGAAATTGGGCCTGTATTAAATACAGCTTATGGGCCAAAAAATGTAGAACGCCTTCTCGACATTTTACCTAACGCTGAAAACTTTGCTGCCGCTGCAAAGATGGGGCGACCGAAGCGAGGATGGTACGAGGCAAGCGCAAAATCTATTCACGATGTATTTGGTGATGACGCCCCGCGTTTTGCCAGCTTGCTGGCAGCAACATCTCCGCAAAATAGCGTTGAGATGAATATGCTGAATGCCTTGAGCATTTGGAAAAACTGGACTGCTGCTGGACGACCAAAAGACAAAGCATCAATAAAAGAAATTATGGGTGCGTCTGTGACCGGCGACAAAGGGCAAGACAGTGTTCTTGATGCATGGGTGAATAACACCGTTAGGTCGTTGGCGTCAGATAACCCTGTTAAAATGACGTTATCAGGGCCAAAGGTAGATAGTTTTTTTAGAAATCTCGTTGGTGATGTTCAACGTATAACTAATGATGCTCACATGGCAAATCTTGCGGGTATCCGACAGGATTTTTTGAGGGTCAGCCCTACGGACATGCAGCTTGCTCGTGGCAATCCTGGAATGACTCCAGCCTATGCTGCGTTGAGTGGTTTACAGCGCCGTGCGGCACAACAACTTGGATTTAATCCGGCAGAAGTACAGGAAACAGCATGGAGCCTGACCAAGCCTTTAACAGAACTTCAAGCATCTACAGGATTACGCGCACGCGATATTTTGCAAAAAGGTCTTTTAACCCCTGACGATATTCGCGGCACGGTTGATTTTGCAACTTTGATGAAAGAGCCAACTTACGCAAACCTTTTAGAGTCTGCCGGTTATGGTTCGCGACTTGCTGCATTAAAGCCTGTTCGATTTGGAGATAACGCGCCAAACCTCAATTTGGCAGAGCAAAACGAGTTAATGAAAATCGGTGCGCGTCTTGAGAACTTGGGAGATATACGAGCAAGAGAAGCACGCGCAAAACAATTTAAAATCGGTGGCGTGCCGCGTAGTGCTATGGTTTACCAAACCGAAGAAGCAGTCCCAGGAAATTCTCTACGCCATTTGTCAAAATTGATTGATGAATCTTTTGGCACACGTCAGGCTTATACAGGAAGAGCAAAAGGCGCTTTGACTGACCCGCTAGGCATGGACATTATTCATAGTAACTTGGGGATGAAGACGGTAGCCACGCGGCCTATGCAAGGCGTGTATCAAGATAAACCAGGTGCGGTTATTCAATTGAACCCTGGATTTTCTGCCGGTGTTGAAGTGCCGTTGACCACTAGCGGAAAAATATCAAAGAAAGACCAGAAAAAATTAACGGCGGCGGCAACCTTGCGCGGCGCTTTATTAGGTCAGGAAGGTTCTCCCTACACGGCTCTGATACCCGCGAAGCGTGGACGTGATGCTTTTATTCCGCGGCCCGATAAATTATCGGAAAAAGGTGCGAAAGAGTACATAAAAAAATACGGGATGGATAAAGCATATCTCGTTGATACTGGACAAGGTGTCGGTCTTTTAAATCAGACAGGCAAACCCCATACGTCAAAAGAACTCATAGATCTGGGGAGCTTGCTTGGAAAACCTAAAAAGAAAGGCGCAAAACCCCCGCCTGCAATTATCGCTAAACAGGTACAGGGCGATAATAACTATATTGACCTGACGGCAGAGTGGTCAAAGAAGCCAGGATCGCGTGCGGTAAGCCAGCGTGTAATAGATGCATTTACTTCAGCAGATTTGAAAAAAGTAGATCAACCCAACATAAGACGTGCTGCCGAAGACCTGTATAAATTAGCTGAATCGCGTGCAAAAAAGGGAGACCCTGTCCGTGATGATGTTATGAACTTTTATAAAATTATCGCGGAAAAGGGTCTCGCAGGGTTAAAGAAAGCCGTAAAGGCAAAAGAGTTTTTACCTGTTATTGCTTCTCTTGGTCTGATGGAACCTCTTTTAAGGAACCTACGGTCTGAACAGGCGGCAGAGACATCCTTCTAGCTGCCTCTACACCCACCTCGTATGGTGGTTGAATCCAGACGCGAACTTCGTAGTGTCCCTCGACCACTTCGCCATTTTCGAGTTCCAGGCGAGCGGTAAGGATTTCTCCATTGCCCTTGTCGTAGTCAATGAGGCGATTTTTAGAACGTGCCATTTTTTAGATTTCCTTCTCTTTAGTGCTTTTGGCCCAATGCCACGGCGCACAAGCTGAAGTTCAAATGCCGTAAGGTTTTTATAATATGGATAAACAAGAATTTCAATCAATAATTCGCGGTGAAGTAGAAAGCGCTGTGAACTTCCACGACAGCGAATATGCCGCGGAACGTATCGAGGCACTCGATTATTATCTTGGCAACCCGCTGGGTAATGAGGTCGAAGGCCGCTCACAGGTTGTGCAGACTGAAATCTCTGACGTGATCGAAATGATTATGCCGTCGCTGATGAAAATTTTCGGAAGCAACGATAAATTTGTAAATTTTGAGCCACGCGGTCCCGAAGATGTTGAGGCGGCAAAGCAGGCAACGGACTACGTTAACTTCATTCTGAACAGTGACAATGACGGCTTCGTTGTTCTGCACAACTGGATGAAAGATGCCCTGCTTTTCAAAATGGGGATTGTAAAGCATTACTTCGATGAGACTGAAAATATCACCGAAGATATGTACGAGGGTCTCAATGAAGATGAGCTGACCGCTCTGCTTGCCGATGAAGACATAGAAATTGTCGGTCAGGAAGCCCGTGAAATAGGCGAGCCAATGACCAGCCCTGACGGTGAGGTTATGCCTGCGCCGATGGCCTATGACGTGCGTGTTCGCAAGACACAAAAAGATGGCCGGATTAAAATAGAAAACGTCCCGCCGGAAGAATTTCTTTTCAGTCAGCGTGCCAAGAATCTGGAAGATGCTCGCTTTGTTGCTCATCGTACAGAGATGACGGTGAGCGACCTGATCGAGATGGGTTACGACCGCGAAACGGTGGAGCATCACGCCGGATCGGTTGACACCGATACCATGAACGAAAAGCAGTCGCGCTTTGAAGACCTGGAAAGTCAGGCGCACGATTCTGTCAGTGACATGAGCCAGCGCGATGTGATGGTGACTGAGGTCTATATCAAGGCAGATTATGACGACGATGGTATCTCTGAAATACGGCGTGCTGTTTGCATTGGAGAGTCTTACGAGATCGTTGAAAACGAGCCATATCACATGTTTCCGTTTTCGATCATCAGCCCAATATTAATGCCACACAGGATGGTCGGCCGGTCGGTTGCTGAATTACTGATTGACTTGACGCAGGCCAAGACTGCGGTGATCAGGCAGATCCTCGATAACATCTATATGACTAACAGTGCCAAGGTCGGCGCTGTGGAGGGACAGGTTAACCTCGATGATCTGATTGCTAATCGTCCAGGCGGTATTGTCCGAATGCGCGCCCCTGGCATGGTGCAGCCTTTAACCCCGCCTTCCGTAGCGCCTGCCGCCTTCCCGCTCCTCACCTATCTTGATGAGATGCGCGAAATGCGTACCGGCCTGTCGAAGGCAAGCATGGGCCTCGATGCCGATGCGCTTCAATCGAGTACGGCAGTTGCTGTTAATGCGACGGTCAGTGCAGCACAGGCCAAGGTCGAAATGATTGCGCGGGTGTTTGCAGAGACCGGCGTTAAACGCCTGATGCTTTGCATCCTTCAGCTTGTCCAAAAGCATCAGCAGCAGCCCCGTATTATCCGGCTCAGAAATGAGTTTGTGCCGATGGACCCGGCAAACTGGGACAATGAATTTGATGTGGTTGTTAATGTCGGTTTAGGTAATGGCGATGAGAAACAACGCGGTGCTGCCCTGGCCCAGGTCGCCGCGCAGCAAAAAGAGATACTGGCAACGCTTGGGCCTGACAATCCGCTTGTGACTGTGGGTCAATTCAGAAATACGCTCGTTCAAATGTTGGGCATGGCCGGATTTAAAAACGGCGGCGACTTCTTCCTTGATCCCGATAATCTGCCGCCAGATCTACAGCAAAGAATGGCGCAGAAACAACAGCAATCTCAACAGCAAAATCCTGAACAGCAAAAACTCCAGCTTGAACAGGAAAAAGCAAAAGCCGAAATTCAGCTTGATCGTGAAAAAATGATGGCAGAGCTGGAGCTAAAGAAACAAGAAATGCAGATGAAATTTGAACTGCGGAAACAGGAAATGGAATTTGAGGCCCAGCTTCGGGGTATCGAGGCTGCAAGCGGCGGTGATATTAGCGCCAATATTCCGAGGCAGTAATGGCGAACTCCGAAGAAGAAATCGCTCGCGGCAATAAAGCTGGCGAGCTGCTTCGTAATGATGTTTTTCAAGAAGCCTTTGATGCATTGCGAGAGCATTACATAGAGCAGTGGACATTAACCAGCGTAGACGAATTTGAGAAGCGTGAGCGCCTGCATGTCAGCGTTGCTGTTCTTGAAGAAATACAAAGCCACATCGAGTCGATAGCACTGACCGGCAAGATGGCGGCAGACCAGATTACAGCGGCCAAAGAAGGTCGCTACCACTAATCACGATTAAGTGATGACCAAGCCTTCGGGCAGTCTTTATTTCATTGGAGAATTATTATGGCAGAAGAAAACCCTTTAGAGGGAACTTCATTATTATCGACAGAGAGTGCCGTCGATATCCTTCTGGCGCAAGATACCCCCGAAGGGGATACGGTTGACGAGCGTGAGGAGCTAGAGGCTCAAGACGATGAAGAAGTTGTTGACGAGCCAGAAGCCGAAGCCGACGAGGTGGAGGTCGAGGCCGAAGCAGAGGACTCTGATTCTGAGGACATCGATGACGATGAAGCCGATGAAGAGGAAGAAACTGAAGAGGTAATTGTAGAGGAACCATCAACAGAGCCAATGCACCGCATTCGTGTGGGTGATGAGGAAATTGATGTGCCGCTCTCAGAGCTGACAAACAGCTATATGCGGCAGTCCGACTACACACGTAAGACCCAGCAACTTGCTGAACAGCGTAAAGCTGCCGAAGCGGAACTGGCGAACGTGCAGGCGCAGCGTAAGAACTACGCCGACCAGCTTGAAGTTCTAGAGCAATCGCTCAATCAAGGAGAGCCGACCCAGGAATACTGGGAACAGCTATACACGGAAGACCCGCTCGAATATACGCGTCAGAAAGACTTGGCCCGTGACCGCAAAGATGCACTGGCACAGGTGGCTGTTGAAAAGCAACGTGTTCACGATGAACACTTGGCTGAATTGCAGGCCGCAGCCCAGAAAGATCTGGCTGTGCAGCATGAACGTATGAAAGAGCTGATTCCCGAATGGCTGAATGAAGAGGTGGCAGCGAAGGAGAAAACCGAAGTTGTGACCTACGCGCAGCGACAAGGGTTCACACCCGAAGAGCTGCAAAGCGTGTCTGACGCGAGGGCAGTGGCGATGATCAGGAAAGCGTACTTGTACGACGAGCTGATGTCGAAAAAACCCGCCGTCACGAAGAAGACCAAATCGGCTCCAAAAATGATCAAGACGAATGCTCTTAAATCTAAAAAGCAATCATCGAAACGGCAAAGGCAAAAAGCCCTTGCAAACATCAGCAACAAAAGTGGCAAAGATGCCATGAATGCTGCGGTGGATTTTCTTTTAACCGATAGCTAAAGGAGGGCCAATATGGCTACCTATACGACTGCTACTTCGATAGGGCAGCGGGAGGACTTGAAAAATGTTATTTCAAGAATCGATCCGGCAGAAACGCCCCTGGTAAGTAACGCAAAAATGGAGACCACGAAGGCTGTAAATCACGAATGGTTAGTTCAGGAGCTGACCGCCGCCGTTGACACGAACTATGTCAACGAGGGGAGTGACTACAGTTATGTAAACCCCACGGTCGCGACAAGACTTGGGAATCAACATCAGATATCCGTACAAGCTGCTCAAGTCAGTGGTACTTTGGATGCTGTTGATACTGCTGGTCGTGAGCGTGAATCAAAGTACGTTCAGGTTTTAAAAGCACTGGAGCAACGTCGAGACATTGATAAGGCTTTATTCAAGAACGAAGCCAAGTCAAGTTCTGACCCTCGTAAGTGCGGTAAATTCCTGTCGTACATCACGAACATGGAGCTAATCTCTGCATCTACTACCCCTGCGGGTACTGGTGCCGATGTCAGTGACATGGCCGGAACGAATGCGGCTTTAACTCTCGCCAAAATCGATAGTGCTATGAAAATGGCCTACACGGACGGCGGTAGCCCATCGATGTTGGTTGTCAGCCCTGCAAACAAGGTTGCGTTTTCTGATCTATCTTCTGGTAGCGCAGTAACGAACCAATTGCACATGACTGCGAATGCTCCAACCGATGCGATTATAATCGGTTCCGTAAACAAGTATGCGGCTTAACGGAGAAATCTGTTTCGAGAATCTGGTGAACTCAGGGAAACTCTGGCAACAGACAATCCTGATCCAAGCCTCTTTTTTAAGAGGAAGGTGCAACGACCATCCCTTCGGGGAGTAGAGCCAAGCGGCTCGAAGCGCCAGACACCCTTCGGGGTGATGATATGGTCTGATCTGTACAGGTGAAAGCAATGTACAGCAGCGAAAGCGGTCTTAGTTTAGCGAACTAAGGCGAACATAATGATCTATGTATCTTACGGACTTTGGCACATTGAATGTGGTAATCGACCGTCAAGCAGCTAACACTGAAATCTTGCTGCTCGACAAAGATCACTACAGCATTGGTCACTTACCTGGACGCATGTACAGCGTAAGAGACGTAGCACCCACGGGTGACACCACAAGGTCAGCAATTGTTTCGGAATGGACATTAATCATGTCTGCACCGAAAGCTCATGCTGCCGTGGTTGATCTTTCAACAACCTAAATAGTAACTGAGTAACGGGAGGGGCTTTGCCCCTCCCACCCTCAAGGAGATGCTATGAAAAAACCATTATCGAATGATCCTATTGGTGGCAAACGCACTTATATGCAATGGGAAGGCGATGACACCCACGTTGTCACTGAACAGAAAGTGGACAACATCCTTGAGCATAACAAGCGACAAGCAAACGATTGGAAGTCGGGCAGCATGATCGGAAACACGCAGCACCACCATCAAAAGGTCGCTGAGATTCCGGCGACACTTTATTACGATCTGGTCAAGCGTTTAGGTGATCCGCGTCATAATCTGAAGGCGTGGAAAAAATGGTTGAATGATCCTGAGAACAGGTACTTCAGGTCTACTGGTGGCACAGTGTAATGGCTATTTCGACCTACGCTGAACTACAAACCGCCGTCGATAATTGGTTGGCGCGAGATGATTTATCAGGCCGCTCGCAGGAATTTATTACCCTTGCCGAAGCAAGGATGAACCGCGAGCTAGAGACACAAAGTCAGGAAAAACGCGCCACGGTATTATTAACCGCTGATGATACCTACGTTACCCTGCCCACCGATGTCAGGCGCATAAGGCATATTCGGTTAAACACCAGCCCTAAGACAATCTTACAGTTTCATTCTCCAACGGCTGCCGACGATAACTGGAAAAGTACCGGCAGTGGAAAACCAAAATATTATAGCGTGGTCGGTAACGAAGTTTATCTCAGACCTGTGCCGGATAGTGGGTACACAATGGAGATTAATTATATCGGTGACATCCCCGCACTGAGTGGCACGAACACCAGCAACATTATATAAACGCGCCACCCAGATGTGTATTTACACGGCGCACTGACTGAAGCGTTTGGTTACTTAATGGATGATCAGCGCCACGCAAAGCACGACCAGCTATTCAGTCGTGCTATTTCAGAGATTAAGGCAGACGAAGACCGCGTAAAATACGGTGGTTCTCCGCTGCAAATCCAAACGCAATATGGAGAAGTTTAATGAGCGCAATGAGCAATTATCTAGAATTAAAAGTCCTCGACCACATTTTGTCTACGACCGCGTACACAATGCCAAGCGGGATATACTTGGCGCTTTCGACCGGCAGTTTTGGTGAAGACGCCAGCGGCACGGAATTATCCGGCAATGCTTACGCCCGACAAGGCGATGTGGCTTTTTCGGCAGCGTCGGGAGGAACGACGAGCAATTCAGCCAATATTGAATTTCCAGCGGCGACGGGGAGTTGGGGGAGCGTTTCTCACTGGGCGCTTTTTGACGCAAGCTCTAGCGGAAATATGCTTATACATGGAGCCTTTAGCGCCGCTAAAACAATCACGACCGGCGATATTCTGCGAGTCAATGCTGGTGATCTGGATATTACCGCAGCCTGATGGCAACGCTCGAACAGCTCGATGCCTGGGGCAATCTCGAAGCTCTCGACAGCTATGGAAATTTAGAGGCACTTGATGCGCTCACACTGCACGAAGCAGCGGCGGCTGCTACAGCG
>PBOZ01000017.1 GCA_002724555.1 Rickettsiales bacterium | reverse complement strand
TAGATACGGATCGGCGGCAGCCCCAGTCCTTCGCCATAAACTTCCGTAACAGCACCATAGCTGCCGGGAGTGGCACTGCCGATATCCGGCCAATGAGCGCGAACGCAACCGAACCCGAGTAGTCGATCTTGAAAAAATGCAGGACTAACGACGTTGACGTCCGGCAAATGAGAGCCACCGAAATAGGGGTCGTTGTGAATGAATACGTCGCAGTCGTGTATATCATCGCCAAAGGCCTGGATGACGGCACGGACGGCATCCGGCATAGAACCGAGGTGGATGGGTAAGTCGGGACCCTGCGCCACCATATCGCCCTTGGCGGTGAAGATACCGCAGGAATAATCACCGGCGACCTTCAGAACCGGCGAGTATGCTGTTTTCGCGAGGACAATCTTCATTTCTTCTGCCGCCTTGAGGAGGCTGTTTTTGACCACTTCAAATGTTGCGGGATCGGTTTTTGTCTTCATGGTATTTACTCTCCGCGGGTAATGCGGATAAAACCGCGGGCGTCGACACGGCCACGCCACCCCGGCGGGATGACGAGTGTACTGTCCAGCGATTCAACGATTGCGGGACCCTTGATCGTAGAGCCGGCCGCGAACCGCTCCCTATTGAGGACAGGGGTTTCAATACTGTCGGTTGCAGGGAACCAAGCCATTCGATTGGCTTTGAAAGAGTCCCTTCCATCCGTTGTCTTTTGCTTAATCGGAAGGCTGGGAAGTCTTCCAGTTGCGGTCAGACGCAAGGTCACGACTTGGACAGTCTCGGCCTCGTTCTTATGGCCATATGTCAGCGCATGTCGTTCGTGATAGCCTTCAGAGAGTTTTTTTAAGCTGTTTGTATCAACCAAGTCGCCGTCAAGTGGGACATTCAATTCATAGGCCTGGCGGGCGTAGCGAAGGTCGGCACTTCGTTGAAAAACCCACTGACTTTTGGGAACACCGGTATTCGAAAGCATGGATTTGGCATTTTCGATCATTTCGTCCCAGAGGGCAGCAAGTTGAGCGGGGTCTATTTCTAAGAGCGGTGCAAAAAGAGTTTTGGCATAATCCCGGCGGATATCGGTGCCGACGAGGCCGAGAGCTGAAAATCCGCCAGGTATGGGTGGTATGACGACTTCAGGAACATTTAGTTCTTCTGCCAAGGCCACAGCATGAAGCGGCCCGGCGCCCCCGAAGGCAATCAAACTGAACTCCCGCGGGTCGTGGCCTCGCTCAACTGATACGACCCTTAATGCGTCGGCCATATTGCTGTTCACGATCGAAATAACGCCTGCTGCTGCCTGTGAGACAGATTGATTGAGGGGTTTCGCGATCTTTTCTTCAAAGGCGCGAATGGCGCGCTCATAATTAATCGACATACGGCCGCCGAGAAGTGAACCGGCATCAAGATAGCCAAGAACGAGATTGGCGTCAGTCACCGTCGGCTCAATTCCGCCCTGGCCATAACAAACAGGCCCTGGTGCGGCACCTGCGCTACGGGGCCCCACGCGTAACGCGCCAGCAGGATCAATCCAGGCGATACTTCCGCCACCGGCGCTTACCTCGGCAAGATCGATAACCGGAACGCGGATCGGATGACCGGTACCATGGAGCCATCGGTTTTGACTGCCTTCGCCTCCGCCAACTTCATATTCTGCGGTTGTCTCAATCCGTCCATCCCGTATCAGCGCCGCTTTCGCCGTGGTGCCCCCCATGTCGAAGGACAACAAATCATTTTTATCAATTTGATTGCCGACGAGCGCGGCGGCGATGACGCCGGCCGCTGGTCCGGATTCTACAACAGCAGCGGGCATCCGAAGTGCTTCTGGCACATCGACCACACCACCAGCCGAGCCCATCACGTGAAGCGCAGGTAAGTCGAGGCTGCTGATTGCGCGCTCAAGACGTGCGAGATAAGAGTCGAGGATTGGGCCGACATAGGCGCACACAGCCGTCGTGCTGGTGCGTTCAAATTCGCGGATTTCCGGTAAAACTTCGGATGACAGAAAGATAGAAACTCCAGGTAGTGCAGCCCGCAAACGTTCGCCAAGCACTTTTTCGTGACTGTCGTTAAGAAATGAAAATAGAAGTGAAACTGCGACGGCTTTGACGTTTAAACTTTTGATTTCTTCTACTAAATTATCAATCTCGTCATGAGCTAATGGTGTTACGATATGGCCTTGAGCATCAACACGTTCCGTAACCTCGAAGCGGCGATGGCGTGGCACGAGCGAAGCGGGCGGGTCTTGAAACAGATCATAAAGGTCAGATCGTGAGGAGCGTCGAAGTTCAATGATATCGCGGAACCCCTTCGTCGCGATGAGAGCCGTGCGAGCACCTTTTTCTTCAAGAATGGCGTTGGTAACGACGGTCGTAGCATGCGAGAGCAACGAGACATCCCCTGTTGACACTCCATAGGTCTTGATTGCCTCCGTCAACGCGTTGACTACGCCCTGTCCAAAATCATCCGGCGTGGTCAGTGTTTTGGCGATACCAATGGCGCCGCTTTCCTCGTTGACCAAAGCGGCGTCCGTAAACGTGCCTCCAATATCGACGCCAATCCGCCAGCTCATGTTTTTCTCCGCGATTTGGTGTGTGGAAGAAGGTATTAGGAATATGTCAAATTCCCAGCCATTTTTATTGCCACTTAGCTTGTTCCGCGAAAGGACACGCCTAACTGACGTTTTATGGTTCGATTGAGTGACATTGATCCCGGTTCCGCAAAGCATCTCCTCGATAAGGAATGTCCGCCGTTTGAAACATCGCCTTGGGTGGAAGGACCGCCTTTGAAGGGGCGTCGGGTCGCGATTGTCACCTCTGCGGGTTTACATCGTTGTGATGATCGAAATTTTGCATTACGCGATCTCAGTTATCGTGTCATCCCGAGTGACATCGATACGGCCGATCTGGTGATGACGCAGAGCTCGGTGAATTACGACCGAACTGGTTTCCAGCAGGATGTGAATGTCGTCTTTCCGATTGATCGTTTGCGCGAAATGCATCAGGCGGGAGAAATCGGCGATATTGCCGATTACCACTACGCGGTCAATGGAGCTGGCTGGTTGCCGCATGAGATCGAAGTGACTGCAAGGGAATTGGCTGGTTTATTGAAAGAAGACCAGGTTAATGCTGTCCTGCTGGTTCCGGTCTGACCCAACTGCACTCGTGCCGTCGGTGCGATGGCGCATTATCTAGAAGAAGAAGGTCTGGCGACGGTTGGAATAAGTCTTGTCCGCGACAATACAGAGCGGTTGCGTCCACCCCGGTTTCTCTGGGTGCCGTTCGAACTTGGTAGACCGTTCGGCGCACCTGACGAACCTGAATTCCAGACACGTGTGCTGCGCGAAGCCCTCGCGTTGCTTGAGCACAACGGTCCATCGCCTGTATTGGTGGATTTTTTGGAAGATGTACCAAGTGGTGGCGGAGATATGAGCGGTTGGGCCTGCCCCATAACGTTGCCGAAAGCGCATGATGCTCGGATATCCGAACTTCTTTCGTTGGTCCTCGCGGAAATCAAAAGCCTTGCCCCGTGGCATCAGATCGGTGTTGATCGGCGAGGCCGGACGACGTCTGGTGTTCTCGGTATACCTATAGAAGCGGTAGCAACGTTTTTACACGATGTTTTTAATTGCGTACCCGAAAGCCCAAAGGATGGGGTTCCGGTTGGGCAAGCCTTCCGCCAAGGGTGCGAAGAATTGAAGACCTTCTACCTAGAAGCGGCGATGGCAAAACCGGGTTCAGCGAAGAGCAGTGAATTGGCGGACTGGTTCTGGGGTAATACCGCCGGCGGTCGTCTTATCCTCACGCTTCATCCTGTGGCCCTTGAAAGCTCGGACGAAGGAATCCAACAAGTGGCGATAAGTCAGATGGTGCCGCGGGCGCAGAAACACCGTTTGGGATAGGGGACTACCTGTCCAGAAGGGTCCGAGCTATCTGTGTTAATAACAAGCGTTGTTGGTGGCTTTGTTTGAGTGGGTAAGACGATGGTCGAAATGATCGAAGATAAATTTACCGGTCCAATGGTTTGGGATGCAGATACACAATTTCTGAACGACGGCGTTGCGAGCCTTGATGCCACTTGTCAGTCAGAAATTTCGGTAATCGCGCAGCTTCTGCGCGATAATCCCCTGCCAACAGAAGCGTTGATGCCTGCAGATTTTGATATGCCCGCTTGCACAGCGGTCATGGAGGGCGTGCGAGAAACCGTTGACAATGGGACAGGCTTCGCGGTTGTCGATCGGCTCGACGTGGATGGGCTTGGTCGCGAGATTGCGACCAAGATTTATTGGCTGTTGATGTCAATAGCGGGCCGTCCGGTCGCTCAAAAGTGGGACGGCACGATGGTCTATGATGTGCACGATACAGGAGGGAAAGCCACACCAGGCAGTGGCATTCGTTCTTCAAAGACAAATGGTGGGCAGGGTTTTCATAACGACAATGCATTCAATCTACCGCCAGATTTCGTTTCTCTGTTCTGCTTACGGACGGCAAAAAAAGGCGGAGTTAGTGGGATCGTGAGCTTTGAAAGTGTCTACAACAAACTGCTCGAAGAGCACCGCGAGGTGCTAGATCGCCTATATCAACCGTTTCATTTTGATCGTCAGATGGAGCATGCGCCAGATGAAGATAGGCTGTCCTATAACCCGATCTTCGAAGTGGATGGTGACGTGCTCAATGTGCGGTTCTCTCCGCGACTTGTGGAGCATGGTTATCAAATGCGCCAAGAAAAATTGGATGATGAGGCTCGCGCGGCGATAGATGCGCTCTGTCGGACTACCGAAATTGATAATCTGTGCAAGGTCTTTGAGTTCCAATGTGGTCAAATTCAGGTTGTGAATAATCGCCGTCTTGGCCATCGCCGAACTGCGTTTCGGGATTGGGAAGAACCCGAAAAACGGCGGCATCTCGTTCGTATCTGGCTCCGTAAATCAGGGCGGCCGTTTTATCAGGGCTAATAGGTCTTAAAGGAAGGAAGCATCCGTGGCTTACGAAACCATTCAAGTTGATCCAGTCAGTCCAATTATTGGCGCAGAAATAAGCGGCGTCGATATTTCAAAACCACTTGGCAATCAGATTTTTCAGGAAATACATGATGCTTTGATGGAGCATCAGGTGATTTTTTTCAGAGACCAGAATATGGATCTGGATCAACATAAAGCGTTTGGCCGTTTATTCGGCGAACTGCACATTCATCCCACGGCAAAGGCGCCAGAGGGGCATCCAGAAATTATAACAATTCACGCGGATGAGAATTCGAAAGTCGTGGCCGGTATGAAATGGCATTCAGACGTCTCTTGTGACGAAGAACCGCCACTGGGCAGCATTCTCCACATCCACACGATCCCGGATGCGGGTGGCGATACAATGTTTGCAAGCGGTTACGCCGCTTATGAAAGTCTATCGGAACCTGTTAAGGAATTGATTGGCGGGTTAAAGGCGTGGAATGAGTCGGCACAAGTTCATCGAGATCGATTTGGGGCTGCGGGCAAATTGCGGGATGGCGAAAATGCCTATCCGGAATCTTTACACCCGATTGTGCGTACACATCCAGTCACGGGCCGAAAGGCGCTTTTCGTCAATGAGAATTTTACAACCCGGATAGAAGGTCTAAGGAAGAACGAAAGCGATGCGATCCTTAAAATGCTTTACGATCACATTGCGACGCCGGAATTTCATTGTCGTTTTCGTTGGCGGGAAAATTCCGTCGCATTCTGGGACAACAGATGCGCTCAGCACCGCACCGTTTGGGATTACTTCCCACAGGTGCGGCATGGGTACCGTGTGACGATTGCTGGTGATAAACCATTTTAATAAATGAAAGAGGCTCCTATGCTGAGCAAGACTGTCGATCACTTCGACGAAATGTTCGACGTCATTGTGGTTGGTTACGGCTTTGGTGGTGCGGTTGCAGCGATAAGTGCACATGACGCAGGCGCTGATGTTCTTTTGGCAGAAAAAATGCCAAATCCCGGCGGAATTTCAATCTGCTCAGGGGGGGGCTTGCGTTTGCCTTATGATCGAGATGCAACCTTTCAATATTTGAAGACTACGAACGATGGTACCACGCCAGATAATATACTCGAAGCGTTCATTGATGAGATGATTCAAATTGATTCGTATGTGCAGGAGCTCGCTGCCGTCAATGGTGCGCACATCAATCGGATAGATAGGCCTGGCAGCTATGCCTTTCCCGGTTTTGATAAAATGTACTTCCTCGAAATTGACGACATCCCCAATTTTGATCCAAAGCGCGATTACGCTTACGCCAATGCGCTTAGCGGCGGTCCCTTTATGTTCAAAGTATTGCAGGACAATATTGCAAAGCGTGGCATTACAGCACGTTTAGGCGTATCGGCTAAGCGTCTCATCACCGATAAGAGCGGGGCTGTCGCCGGTGTCTGGCTTGACGATGGGAACGGGCCGAAGGCGATGGGCGCACGGAAGGCAGTTATCCTTGCCTGCGGTGGCTTCGAGCACGCACCAGAAATGCAACGCCAATTTTGGCAAATTAACCCTGTTTTTAGCGCTGCGTTCGTTGGTAATACCGGCGATGGGATACGGATGACGACTGATCTCGGCGCTGATCTCTGGCACATGTGGCATTTTCATGGGACTTATGGTTTTCGGCATCCTGATCTACCCTTTGCTATTCGCACGAAACGGTTGCCGGATTGGGTTCCGGAAGAACGTGAAGCGGAAGCACCCATGAGTTGGATACTCGTAGGCAAGAATGGCCGCCGCTTCATGAATGAATATGACCCCTACATGCAGGACACCGGACATCGAGGGATGGATCGGGTCGATCCATCTCAGATGGGGCAACCTTTCGTGCCGTGTTACATGATCTTGGACGATGATGCGCGACAGCTGTACCCGCTTGGTCAAACCATGTTCAATGATGGCGATTACGAAAACTATGAATGGAGCCAGGATAATCTAAAGGAAGTTCAGAACGGTCTAATACGCAAAGCTGACTCGGTGGAAGAAGTCGCGGGAATGATCGGTTGTTCAGTCGACGAACTTGATGCGACTATTAAAAATTGGAACGAAAGCTGTGACGCGGGTGTTGATGATTTCGGGCGGCCACCCAAAAGCATGGTCCCCGTCCGGCAGGCGCCGTTTTATTTGGCAGAAATTTGGCCGGTCGTCTCTAATACGCAAGGTGGTCCAGTGCACGACCAAAAACGTCGTGTTGTGAATGCATTCGGTGAACCCATTCCCCGGCTTTATACGGCAGGTGAGCTTGGCGGTATTTGGGGTAGTTTATATCTTTCCGGAGGAAACCTAACGGAGTGTTTCGTCAGTGGCCGGATCTCCGGGCGAGAAGCTGCGGCAGAAGAAAATAGGCTAGTTTGAAACGATGACAGAGAAAAAGGTCTATAAGGGACGCGCTGGGCGTGCGCAAAACCTCTCAAATTCCCGTGCTCAAGGCTTTTACGAATCGATCCAAGTTAAGCCGGCGACGGCCGTTATCGGTGTGGTTGTTAGTGGTGTGGATATGACACTGCCTATCCCAGAAGCCCAGGTTACGGACCTTAGTTATGCCTTGGCCAATCACAATGTACTATTTTTTCGAGATCAACCAGAGCTGACGCCTGAACAACAAATAGCCTTTGCTCGTAATTTTGGGGAGCTACATATCCATCCCGCAGGCCCACAGGAAAATGCTCATCCGGAAATCTTTGTAATCCATACCCATAAGGATTCTAAGCTTAACAACGGTGGTGGATGGCACACGGATGTGTCGTGTGATGAAAAACCGCCACTTGGCACGATGCTCCAAATTCATAAGACGCCAGAGGCGGGTGGGGATACTCTCTTTGCTAATATGTATGCTGCGTTTGACGCGTTGTCGGATACGATGAAAGATTTGTTAAAAGGCTGCACGGCTATGCATCAATCGGAACATATTTTTCGGGGGCGGTACTCTGATCGTGGCGTCGACGATACCGGTAAATCGTTTCCAAGTTCCGAACACCCGGTAGTCCGCACGCATCCAGTCTCAGGTCGGGACGCCCTCTACGTGAACCGGGCTTTTACAACCAAGCTGATGGACTTCGAACAAGCCGAAAGCGATGCGCTGCTAAAATTCCTGTTCACCCACCTTGAGCAACCACAGTTTCAAGTGCGCTTTCAGTGGGGGGAGAACTCGATTGCTTTTTGGGATAATCGATGCACACAACACTTGGCATTGTGGGATTACTGGCCGGAAGAACGTAAGGGTAATCGTGTGACGATTAATGGTGAACGCCCTTTCTATCGAATGTAAAAGAATAAACGATGTCAAAAAGACCGTTACATGAAGGTAAACTCGACCGAGCGCAGGCATTATCGAAGGCGCCGTTGGGCGCGTTTTATGAGACAATTTCCGTCAATCCAATCACACCGGTTATCGGTGTCGAAGTTGAAGGTGTCGATATGACATCCAATGTGCCAGACGCGCAGATCGAAGAATTAGGGCGGGCGCTTGCAAATCACAACGTATTGTTCTTCCGAGATCAGCCGCTATTAACGGCAGAACAACAGATTGCCTTCGCCGAGCGGTTTGGTGACTTACATATTCACCCTGCTGCGCCTCAGGGTGAAAAATATCCCGAACTCTTTGTTATTCACACACATGAAAATTCCTTTGTTAATAATGGAGCGGATTGGCACACAGATGTGTCGTGTGACAAAACGCCACCACTGGGCACCATGTTGCAAATTCATCGGGCACCTGAGAGTGGCGGTGATACGCTTTTTGCCAATATGTACGCAGCCTATGATGCTTTGTCTGATAAAATGAAAACATTTCTTTCGAAGCTTTCCGCGGTCCATGATTCGGAACGCGCGTATCGGGGCCGATATTCGGATAAAGGGGTCGACGATACAGATGTGGATTTTCCGCGAAACGAGCACCCGGTTGTTCGCACGCACCCAGTTACTGGCCGTCAATCGCTTTACGTGAACGAAACCTTCACCAGCCGCATTCGAGGAATGGCGGAGGAGGAGAGTAATATGTTGTTAGAATTTTTATTCAGCCATCTGTCGCGGCCGGAGTTTCAGGTTCGGTTCAATTGGCAGCCCAATTCTATTGCCTTTTGGGATAATCGCTGCACCCAGCATCTGGCGATGTGGGACTATTGGCCAAACGAGCGCTACGGCCACCGGGTAACGATTAAAGGTGACCGGCCTTATTATAGGGCTAGCTGAAAAGAGATGTATCCGGGACAATACGCTGCTGAAACGCCAAATAAAGCGGCGGCGATCAATGCCGCCACTGGGGAAATATTAACATATGGGGAACTTGATGCGCGGTCGGCGCAATTGGCGCACTACCTCCATTCAGTCGGACTTCGTCGGGGTGATGCACTCGCGCTAAACCTTGAAAACCGTTTAGAGTTTTTTGTAGGTACTTGGGCCGCGTTGCGGAGTGGCCTTTATTTGATCACCGTGAACAGATATCTACCTGCGCATGACGTCGCCTATATTATCCAAGATAGTGGGGCAAAAGCCATCGTGACTTCTGACGCGTTGGAGGCGATTGCTATCGATCTTGCGCCACTCATTCCGAACTGTAAACACCGGCTAATAATCGGAAAAGAATTACCCGGCTGGAATTCGTTCGAAGGAGCGTTAGCCGGTCAGTCGACAGAAGTTCTGGAAGATGAACGCCAAGGCGAGCATATGCCGTATAGCTCTGGGACAACGGGAAGACCGAAAGGCATTCGACGGCAACTCAGCTCGCGACAAATTTCAGAAGGACCAGAGTTTCTGGAAACTTTCCGGACATATGGGTTTGATCAGAACTCGATATACTTATCGCCTGCACCGCTGTATCACGCCGCACCATTTTCCTTCACAAATCGAACTCAGGTTTTGGGCGGCACGGTGGTAATGATGCCGCGTTTCGACGCGGAAGAATCCTTGCGGCTCATAGAGGAGCATAAGGTGACCCACAGCCAATGGGTCCCAACCATGTTCATTCGCATGCTTAAACTTAAAGAAATGCAGCGCAGCTCTTACGACCTCTCTACCCATCAGGTTGCCATTCACGCTGCCGCTCCCTGCCCTGTTGAGGTCAAACGGCGGATGATTAAATGGTGGGGGCCAATTCTACAGGAGTATTACGCAGCATCCGAGCGGAATGGCTCAACGCGCATTAGTAGCGAAGAATGGCTGAAGAAGCCGGGTTCAGTTGGCAAAGCCGTCAGTGGTATTTTACGTGTTTGCGATGAGGACGGGGTAGAACTCGGTCCTGGTGAAGACGGTATCGTATATTTTGAGCGAGATAGCGTTGTCTTCACTTACCACAACGACCCGGAACGAACGAAAGAAGCTCAACATCCCCAATATGAAAATTGGTCGACAATGGGCGATATTGGCCATTTGGATGAGGATGGCTATTTATTTCTGACCGACCGAAAATCGTTCATGATTATTTCGGGAGGCGTGAATATTTATCCGCAGATGATTGAAGATGCCCTTTGCTTGCATCCTAAAGTCGCTGACGTTGCCGTGATTGGGGTGCCAAACCCTGACTTTGGTGAAGAGGTGAAAGCCATTATTCAAACGGCTGATGGAATTATACACGACGAGGCGACGAAGGAAGAGTTAATGGCGTTTTCCCGAGAGCGTCTTGCATCCTATATGGTGCCACGCTCCATTGATTTCCGGGAAGAATTACCAAGGTTGCCAACTGGTAAATTATACAAGAAACAGCTAATGGCAGAGTTTTGGTCCTGACTATCATTAAATTTTCTTTGTCCGACATTCGTTAAATTATGAGTGCTTTAAATTTTAACGTCGAACTCAACTTTCGGTCGGCTTCGGATGGGGCCTGATATTTAAACGGAGCGCAGTATGCACCACGAAGAAACTTTGAAACAACTTGAAGAACGGCGTGCCTTCGCTTTGGCGATGGGTGGTGAGAAACGGCTTCAGCGGCATCGTTCGAACGGTAGTCTCGATGCGCGCGCGCGACTAGCCTATCTCTTCGACGACGGTGCGATGGTTGAGAGTGGGATGCATGCACGCTCGGCGCGGGCCGAGGTCCGGGGAAAGTCGCCTGCCGATGGTAAGGTAGCGGGTTTCGGCAAGGTCGAAGGGCGTTGGGTTGCTGCGATGTCAAACGATTTCACCGTGATGGGAGCATCCAGTGCTTTAATAAATGGTAAGAAAATGCGCCACATCAAACATGTCGCGAATACACAAGGAATGCCGCTTATCTGGATGGGAGAGTCGACGGGTGCTCGTATGCCGGATCGGATGGGGGCGTCCGGACGTGCAATTCTGGGATCCGACCCTGCGGAGTATCGTCGGCTCCGCGAGACGCCGTGGGTAGCCGTACAGCTTGGCGATAGCTATGGCTCGCTCACTTGGTACGGTTGTATGTCCGACTTCGTGGTAATGAAAAAGGGAGCGGCGATGGCAGTCGCTAGCCCACGCGTCACCTCCCTCGCGATTAATCAACCGATTGACAAGGAGGATCTTGGCGGTTGGCGTATGCACACGCGTGTAAGTGGATTGGTTGACTACGCCACGGATACTGATCAGGAGGCGATCGATCTTGTGAAGAAATTCTTATCATATTTGCCCAGTCATTCAGGTGAAGCGCCACCGGCCTACGAAATTACCAAGGGCTCTGGTGCCGAAATGGAGAATATTCTCGATATTGTGCCGGAAGAGCGCCAGAAGGTTTATGATGTTCGCAAAGTCATTTCTACTTTTGTTGATAAGGACAGCCTGTTTGAGCTGAAACCCAATTATGGGAAGACAGCGACAACAGCTTTAACAAGGATCGCTGGACGCAGTGTCGGTGTGATCGCAAATAACCCCATGTTTAAGGGTGGTGCGATTGATCCGGATGGCTGTAATAAGGTTACTAGCTTCATGGTGCTCTGCGACAGTTTCAATATTCCAATCGTCATGTTGGTCGATGTACCGGGTTTCCTGATCGGCGTTGACGGCGAACGGATTGGGGCGCCAGGCCGCATTATGAATTGGATGAATGCATTGCAGCTCGTCACAGTGCCAAAAATATCCATTATTTTGCGGAAAAGTTACGGGCAGGCTTATCTCAATATGGGTGGCGGTCGTAACAGTGACGAAGTTGCGCTCTGGCCCTCCGCTGACCTTGGATTTATGGACCCTCGTGTTGGTGTGAATGTGGTCTACGGTATTACACGTGATGATGATCCGGAGGAATTTGAACGCCGGGTCGCAGAACTGGACCGGGATTCGGAACCATGGGAATTAGCAGAGCTATACGAAGCGCAGGAAGTCATTGATCCGCGCGAAACACGTCATTACTTAATAGACATGCTCGAGATTTACAGGGGCCGTATGAGCGGTGGGCTCAGTGAGCATTTATTGTCGAGCTGGCCCACGAGTTATGTCTAGCCTTGATAGAAATATAAAGGCGCAACATCCAATGCATTTGGGACCTCTTAGAATTGACTGAGTAAGGTCTATTTGGTCTTCGTGCCTTCAGATAATGGCACCTCACCTGCACAATAATTTTGATTTAGAGGGAAAGAAAGACGCCCAGAAAAATTGAATTTGTTGACCAGGAATTCGCGGTTTTGACATACACTTTAGGTAGTGACAGCGGTCTCAATAAGACAGCCGTCGCCTATCAAAAAGTTACGTCAAATCACGTGAACATATTTTTTTAATTTGGTTAGAAAACGAAAAAGTGTTTGAAGGTTCTTGGGTGAATGAACGGTCACGGTTTATTCGGCCGACCATTTCCGCGACATAAGGAGCCGCCGCGTTGACCTGGTCAATTTGAGCTTCGTTTAATGGAAGACCTGCTGCTGCGACGGCATCCACCACGCGTTGCTGTGTTGAGGCGTCAGCATTCGATGGGGCGTCAGGTGCTGGTTGCGGTGCGGGTGTTATTGTTGCATTGGCATTTAATTCAGGCCGTCGATTTCGCCAGGATGTTGCGCGTTCGTATGCATCTCCTGCTTGAAGAACTGCCGCGTCATCGAATGGTTTACCGACGATTTGCATGGAAAGGGGCAGTCCAGCACCGTTATAGCCAATGCAAAGTGCAAGGGCGGGTCCGCCCGTTACATTAAATGGTGTTGTAATAGCCGGTTTTTCCCAAAAGGAAACCGTTCGGTGAGCGTCAAAGCGTGGAGCGGCATAAGTGCCAGCCGTTATGAGGAGATCGTAGCGTTCATAGATTGGTGCCATCTCGCTCAGCATGACACGACGCTCACGCTGAGCAGCAACGTAATCGGCTCCGGTAATCAAGCACGCGGGTGTGCAGCGACCAAGAAAATCGGAGCCAAAATCACTAGGACGTGTGCGGAGGTTTCCTTCATGCACGTTATAGAGTTCGGATTCAGCAATAGTTACTTTAACGTCCATATATTCGCGGCATGTCCGAAGTCGCACATCTTCAAGTTCGGCGCCTAGACCGCGCAAAATATCATAAGCAGCTTCAAGGGCCTGTTTTGTCTCAAGATTCGCAGGTAAGTCCTCTTCATAAAAATGCCGAACAACACCAATCCGCTTACCATTTAGGTCTCCGCCAAGTGCGCTGGCAAAATCTGGAATTTTAACGTTCGCACTAGCGGGGTCTCGTGGGTCGTGTCCAGCAAGTGCCTGCATCATCAAGGCTGCATCTTCGACTGTCCAAGTAAGGGGACCGCAGTGATCAAAGGTATAGGAATTGGCGATTACGCCAGCACGGCTGACCAGGCCATATGTCGGTTTGAACCCGGCCGTGCCACTGAGGCACGCCGGATTACGAATGGAGCCGCCAGTATCGGAGCCCATCGCGCCGGGAAGGAATCCGGCTGCAACAGCGGCACCTGACCCACTCGACGAACCACCTGTGATATGATCTGTGTCCCACGGGTTGCGGGCGGGCGGCCACGGTAGGTCGAAGGATGGGCCACCATGTGCGAATTCATGCGTTGAGAGCTTGCCGAGAAGGACCATGCCGGCGTCGTACAACTTGGCAGTGGTGGTTGCGTCTTTTTGCGGAATATGATCCTGCATTACCTTCGAATGACCGGATGTAAGAATGCCCTTCGTTTCATAAATATCTTTTAAGCCGAACGGAATGCCGTGCAACGGGCCTTTATGATTGCCCGCTGCAATTTCCGCTTCCGCGGTCTTCGCCTGATCGACGGCAAGATCGAGAGTAGGCGTGACGAATGCGTCGAGCTGTGGGTTCAGGCTTTCGATGCGCCTTACATAGTTTTCAACCAACTCGATTGGCGAAAGTTCTTTTTTTGCGATGCGGTTGCCGGCTTCGGCTATTGTCAGGAAATGGAGATCATCGGACATAAAGGCATTCCTCGACTTATGTTATTCCCTAAGGAATATTGGTCATTAATTAAAAAATTTCAAAAGGGAGAATTAGAATGGGAATTCATGTTTTGTATCTTGTCAAATATTACAACGACCAAAAGGCTGCGATGATAGCCAAACCCGATATGCGTGATCGAGCCGAAGTGCACCGCAAAGCGATTTTGGATTTCGGTGGTCGCCCGATCGCCCAGTACGGTAGTTATGGTGAGTGGGATATGGTTTATATTTATGAAATGCCGGATCAAACCGCGCTCGCCGCCAATCTCCATCTTACCGACGCCTTAGGTCTTGCAAAGGAATGTAAGGCAATTCCAATTATGAAGATGGATGAATTTATTGAATCATTCGATCTTGCGAATAGAACTGAGACAGAATACAGCTCTGCCGCGGACTAATCAGTCAACGTAACTAGCCCGTATCTAAACAACTTTTATGCCTACAAGGGTAGACCTAAAGTTCTCTCTGAGCGTTAAAAGAATTATTTTAAAATTATTTGCGGGCTGTTCCTGATTTCGTTTGTTGGCGTGACTATTGTTACACTAGTTTGAGTGTCAGAAGCCACGAGGTTTGTCGGCATAACGCTACCTGACGTCACCATCGCCCGGCATGATGATATTCAAAACAGAGGTCTTGCCTGCTTTCACGCTCGCATAGGCAGTTTCAATGGCGCTCCGTAATTCGCTTGGGTCTTCGACCTTTTGCCCATAGCCTCCTATCATTGCAGTACTCTCTTCGTACTTCGGCCCTTTGATGTTTACGCCATAGAAGTCATTGTCTTCGACGGCCACGCCTTTCGGATAAAATCGTTTGTGGAAGTGTTTCATCACGGCGTATTGGCTGTTATTGAAGATTAATATGAGCAAAGGGAGGCTGTGTTCGTCGCTAAGCGCGAGGGAGGGTACCACTGGATTATACATGAAGCTGCCGTCGCCGATGGTCACGACCACAGTTCTTTCCGGTAGAGCAAGCTTCACGCCGAGGGCATATCCAAGTCCTTGTCCTAGCCCACTCGGTGCCCGAAAAAACGTTAACGGATCGTCCCACGAGAGATGCTCTCGGATTTCTGTTTGGTGGACGATGGTCTCGTCTACTACGCAACAATCGGTCGATAGAACCTCTTGTAAAGTCTTCATGACCAAGGGTGTAGTTATCTTTGGTAAGGTCTCTCCATGTTGTTCCTTTTCGGCCAAGTTGGTGCGCCACGCGTCATGTTTTTCTCGCCATTTTTTGCGCCGTTTTGAAATTTTGATTCCATCAAGTCCGATACGCTTTACCGCAGCGTTAAGTGCACGGAGTGTCGCCGTCACGTCGCCTTCTAAATAATCTTCCGCGTGCATGGCTTGGTGGACCATATGCCGCTTTAGTGGATTCTCGCTAATGGAGATGATCTTTGCATTCTTTGGCGTATTGCTCGGTGGATACCAGGGTGCGCGGCTTTCGATGAGCAGCGCCAAATCAGTTTTATCGAGTAAGGGCTCAATGTTTTGACCGAGATAGAGATCGTTGGATTTTGGGAAGTTGCCGAAGAAGGCGGCTTGCCCTTCCACAACAGGAGCCGAAATCGTCTCCGCGAATTC
The DNA here is from genome assembly GCA_002724555.1 of Rickettsiales bacterium. Taxonomy (GTDB): domain Bacteria; phylum Pseudomonadota; class Alphaproteobacteria; order UBA8366; family UBA8366; genus UBA6544. The sequence continues at coordinate 5,854 of PBOZ01000017.1, read as the reverse complement.
GATTAATGCGTCGAATGCATCTTTCGATGGGCCAACGTTCTCAACTGAGATAATGGGACAATCTGCTGCTGCGATATATTGGGCAATTCGATCAATGTCTTCTGCAAACGGCTGAAGTTTGGGTGCTGGTGGGACGTCGCGTGGCTCGCCCGTCCTATCCCAAGGTTCTAGCATTGTCTCCATTGGGACGCACAGATAGGTTGGCCCCTTTGGTGTCCGCTGTGCTATTTCACCAGCGCGCACGATGGTCTCATGCAAAGTGTCGATTGATGCAACTTGTTGCGTCCACTTAACCATGGGCTCTATCAATCGTTGTGTACCGCCTGGTACACTCAAATTTCGATACCATTGAGAACCCGGGTCGAATTCGCCTTCTCCGTACCCAAGTACCTCGCCGGACATTATTAGGATTGGCGTTTCCATAGAATTTGCTGCGTCGACGGCCATGGAACCCTGCAGTATCCCAGCCCCGGCGTGAAGCAAGACAGCCTGTAGGCGCCCGGTAATCTTTGTGTAAGCCGTGGCCATATTCACCGCAATGCTTTCATGGCCGCAGTCGATGTATTTTGGTCCATTGGTTTCATCGCGTTTTTGTCGGGCAAGGGCTTCCCAAAACGATGCCCATTCTGAGCCAGGCGAAGAAATCACGTAATCTGTCTTAAGGCGCCGGAATGCCTCAAGGATCGCTTCGCCGCCATCTTGATAATTCTTCACGAGTTATCTCCGAGATTACGATATTATTAAATAATTGATATGGGCTGGTTGGCGCGGCTGTCACACTATCGCAAATTGCGTCAATATCGACGAAGTAGCTTCCGAACCTAAAGGTGGTGCGTCATGAAACGCTATATTCCGATCCAAGTCGCGCGCGGCGACGCCTCTCGTCAGGCCCATACTGGGTTGCCGGAAGGTACCTTTGAGCGAGAAATGAGCAAGGAGGGTTTTTTCGGCCCGGCGGCACATTTCTATCATAAACGTCCGCCAACCGGGTGGTGTGACTGGGAAGGGCCATTGCGGCCGCGTGCGTTTGATCTGGCACGTTTAAACAATACAGAAGGTTCGCCTTGGGATGCGCCTGTCGTATTACACAACTCACATGTTTCGATCCGTTTTTGGCGGATGCCGAAGCTCATGGACCACTTAGTGCGGAATTCAGATGGCGATGACTTAATATTTGTTCATGAAGGTCAGGGTAACCTGTTTTGTGATTTTGGACATTTGGCGTTTGAAGCTGGGGACTACATTGTAATTCCGCGTGGGACGATGTGGCGTCTTGAGTGTTCAAAAGCGACAACGGCTCTCCTTGTCGAAGCTACCAACAGCACCTACACACTTCCCGATAAAGGTATAGTTGGAAATCATGCCATATTTGATCCTGCGCTAATCGACGCACCTGAGATCGATGATGCTTTTGCTGCACAGCGAGATGAAGATGCCCCATGGCATGTGGCGGTCAAACGGTCTGGCGAAGTGAGTAAGATTTTCTATCCGCACAATCCTCTCGATGTTATCGGTTGGAAGGGAGATTTGTCCGTTGTTCGTATTAACGTCAAAGATCTAAGGCCCCTGAGTAGCCATCGTTATCATTTACCACCCTCTGCACATACGACTTTTGTTGGGGGACGCCATGTCGTCTGCACTTTCGCGCCTCGCCCATTTGAGACGGATGCCGACGCCCTTAAGATACCATTCTTTCACAACAACGATGACTACGATGAAGTATTATTTTATCACCGTGGAGAGTTTTTTAGCCGTCCAGGAATTAATTCCGGCACCATCACATTCCACCCTGCGGGCTTTACACATGGCCCGAGCCCAACGGCCCTTAAAAACATGTTAGTTCAACCGAAATCTGAGACAGATGAGTATGCTGTCATGATTGACACGCGCGATGCGTTGCAAGTTGGGGGCCTGCCCTCTGGTGTTGAAGACCTAGATTACGTGAAAAGTTGGGCTGAGGGAGAGAGCGATTGAGCAAAGCGATGGAAATTATGAGTGGATTTGAGTTCCCAACTCGAACCTTTACTGTCAAAAAAGCGGACCAAAACCGGAAACTAAAATGTAGCGGCATAGATCCAGAACTTTATGGCGATTTTGTGGAAATCGCTATGTTGGGCCTTCCAACTCTTGAAGTGTTGATGTCCGTCGGTATTCCGATATTAGGTGGTGTTCATCTCTCGCAGCGGTTTCGTCAAGAACAGCCTTTCCAACTCGAAGAGCCGATCAAAGTGGCCGGGCGAATTTTAGAAATCAATCCGCATCCACGGGGCTGTATCCTGAGGTGTCAGTTCACTTATGCCCGCGCGGACGGAACGGTTTGCGTTGAGGCCGAACGTTCAGGCATCACGCCAATGGGCGCTAGAGAGCCATCCGATGGTATCCCACGGCCAGATGAGACAATGGATGGCTTCTCTGAAATCATGCGCCGCGAATTGGTTCCCGATTTAATCGCAAACTACAGCAATGAAGCCGGCAACCTTATTCATTCCGATCCGGAGGTGGCTAAAGAGCATGGCTTTCGGGCACCGATCGCTGCGGGTTTGATGGGTATCCATCTTTATCGAGAAGCATTAGAAAAATTATACCAGCCAAAGTCCTTTGATCTGGAGGTCTGGTTCCGGCGTCCTATGTTTTGGGATGACACGCTGTCACTTGTCGCCCGGGAGGCGTTGGGGCGTATCTGCGCGATGCATCTTTTGGGTTCCAACGGGAAGCCGGCAAGCAACTGCGTTGTCCACGCTGTCTGATTGGATTGCCGTGACATTTGCTGATAGGAAATAATATGACGGCGCTTGACGGTATCCGTGTTCTTGATTTTTCGCGCGTCTTGGCTGGACCATATTGTACACTCGTGCTTGGGGATCTTGGTGCTGAGATCATTAAAATTGAAAATCCGCAAGGTGGAGATGACACGAGAGGATTTAACGTTTCGCCGACGCTTGATTTTTCGACTTATTTCTTGGCAGTAAACCGAAACAAGAAAAGCGTCGCTATTGATATTCGAACAACGGAAGGCCGTGATGCCATTCGCGCAATGGCAGTCAATGCTGATGTTGTTATCGAAAATTATCGCTCAGGTGTCATGGAGCGTTATGGGATTGGTTACGAGGATTTGAGCCAGATTAATCCTCGATTAGTTTTTGCATCGGTGTCCGCTTATGGTCGTGACGGCCCGCTAAAAGACCGCCCTGGCTACGATCCAATTGTGCAGGCCGAAAGTGGCTTCATGTCTTTGACAGGTGAGCCAGATGGCGAGCCGATGCGGACTGGGGTTTCCATTGCGGATATGTTTACGGGGATGTTTGCGGCACAAGCGATTACAGCTGCGCTGTTTGCGCGTATTACAATCGGACAAGGTCAACGGATTGATGTACCGCTCTTCGATACCTCAGTTAATATGCTGCATCACGCTTCGGGCGCGTACCTAATAGATGAATTTGTTACTGGACGTTATGGAAACGGAAATATCTTAGCGCAACCAGTAGGACTATTCATGGCGGGCGATGGGCCGATAATGATCGCTATGACAAATAACCGCCTCTACGCAAAGTTTTGCGAAGTAGTCCTCCAAAAACCGGAGTTGATGACCGATCCGCGGTTTGCTGAGAATGCGGGTCGAGTGGCAAACCGAGAGGCACTGACTGAGGAACTTAACGCCGTTTTTTCAACGGACACGCGAGCTAATTGGATCGAAAAGATGATGGACGCCGGCATTCCGGCTGGAGAAGTGCGAGACGTCGAAGAGGCGTTGACGTCGAAAGAGACAATTGCGCGGGGTATGATTGTGGATCAGTTGCATCCGCGTCTTGGTACAATCCGAGGTATCCGTTCGCCGATGAGTTTATCTGAAACACCGATTCGTGACCCTGAAGCCGCGCCCGATCTTGGAGCAAACACAGATGAGGTGTTGCGTGAGTTGGCAGGTTATAGCGATGAACAGATCGCGGCACTAAAGGCGGCAAATGATTAGTTTAAAGGGAGATTATTAGATATGAAAATTAGTCCCACCGGCGCGGCACTCGGTGCGGACGTTTGGGATATCCAACTTGATAGGTTGGATAACACAACGTTTCAAGACATCTATCAGGCTTGGTTGGATCACAACGGTGTTCTTCGGTTCCCGTGCCAGGATTTAAACGATGACAATTTCCTAGAATTTGCTGCGCGTTTTGGGGAGTTAGACTTAGCGCCAATCAATGCCAATGGAGGATATTGGAAACCGAAATACCCTGAACTCGCTGTTATTTCTAACGTGGTACAGAATGGGAAGCCAGTCGGCAGCCTTGGTTCATATGAATCCAAATGGCACACGGATATGTCCTATAACGAGTCGCCGCCAAAGGCGAGCATTCTCTATGCCATAGAGTTGCCGTTGGAAGGTGGTGACACTGGCTTCGCGAGTACGGCTGCGGCATACGACGCGCTGTCAGAGGAAATGAAGGAGCGTATTGCGGGTCTGACCTGCAAGCATGATTCCTCTCATAATAGTGTTGGTCAGGTACGAAAAGGCTTCCAAAAAACTTATCAAAAGCGAGAAGATATTCCAGGTGCTGTTCATCCTTTGGTGGCTGAACATCCAGAAACTGGTCGCAAGGTAATCTATTTGGGCCGGCGTGCTCGAGCTTATATCTGCGAGTTGGAGAAGTTCGAAAGCGATGCGCTTCTAAATGATTTATTCGCACATATTACGCGGCCGCAATTTACTTGGACACAGAAGTGGCGCCTCGGTGATGTTGTAATTTGGGATAATCGTTGCACGTTACATCGACGCGATGCACTTGACCCAAACGAACGGCGTCTCCTGCATCGAGCTCAGATCAAAGACGTCGAGCGGATGAGAGCGGCAGTATAACGGAGGAAAGTCTGTGAAGGGTGGAAGCCCTAATACGGGAATTGGTGCTTCGATTCCGCGGTTTGAAGATTATCGCCTTCTAACCGGTGCGGGCGAATTCAGTGATGACTTTAACCGACCAGGACAGGCTTATGCTGCTTTTGCGCGTGGGCCTCACGCCCATGCGCGGATTAATCGGGTGGATACGGATGCCGCCGGACGAATGCCAGGTGTAATCGCGGTCCTTACTGGTTCAGATTACAAGGATGATGGTTTAAACGCGATGCTCGCGCAGGGCAACCCGAAGGACGTGGAACTTTTCAATCGCGACGGCTCATCCATCTATTATCCGCGAATAGAACCCTTAGTCAGCGATAAGGTGCGCCGGGTTGGCGAAGCGGTGGCCATGGTTATTGCTGAGACTGCCGAGCAGGCATGGGATGCGGCCGAAGTGGTCATGGCGGATTACGACATTCTGCCGCCAGTCATCCATCTTGTTGATGCCTTGCGTGATGGCGCGCCGAAACTTTGGGAGGATCAATCGAGTAACCTTTGTGTTGATGATCAGAAGGGTGATGCAGAAAAAGTCGCGGAGATATTTTCGATTGCAAAACATATAGTTCGAATGGAACTGCGAAATAACCGTGTTTCTGGCGTGCCGATGGAGCCGCGTGCTGCAGTAGGTGAGTATAATAGCCGAAGTGGCGTGCATACGCTTTGGGCTGGAGGTCAAGGTGTCAATCGCTTTCAGCGTGAAATTTCCGCGGCATTTGGCATCTCAGACGATTGCGTGCGCGTAATTGCCCGTGATGTTGGTGGTGGCTACGGCACGAGAAACTCCTGCTATCCCGAATTCACGTTAGTGTCTTGGGCTGCTAAACGAATTGGACGCCCAGTGAAGTGGACCGGTTCGCGCAGCGAAATGGCACTTGGCGACTATGCTGGTCGTGACCTTTTTACTGAAGCTGAGTTAGCACTAGACGCAGATGGCATTTTTCTGGCTATGCGGACTGTGAATTATGG
>PBOZ01000016.1 GCA_002724555.1 Rickettsiales bacterium | reverse complement strand
TTTGGACATCTGACGCTTTGGCACTTTTCTTAAATGCTTGGCTGTTGCGGTTAAGGATTACGCGATTGCCAACGGAACATTACGCTCCCCGACCCTTTTCAACATCCTCTGGGCTTCCCTGATGTCCGTTTCGACATTGATATTAAAACCACGAGGACCGCTTGGCGATGGCGTTAGCCCTGATGCCGCTTTTACACCAAGACGTAAACCAAGCCCGGCAATGGGCAAAGGCATTAACTATTCTCTTTTGTTGGAAATTTCGGTTATGCACGTGCATAACCATCTTGTCTAAAAGGTACTCTGGAGCGTTCCGCACCGTCAAATAAATTCGACGTATAAAAAAACCGGACGCAAAAGGTCCGGCGAAAAAAAGGCATAAAAAAAACGCGACCACGACCACGTTATAGAAAAACATTAATTTTTAAGTACATTGAGGTCAAGTGTTTTTTTTAAAAATTTCCGGGTGCCTTTTCATAAACTCTTCAACACCCGCCGGAACTTTATCGCCCAGCTTATACTGAAAGGCAACGTGCCTAAAACCGCGGTTGTTTTGAATCGCCAACATTGGCACAGGCTTTTCATCAACCCATTTTATAAATGGTATCTCCACAATCTTCTCCTTTCGTTATAACGAATCACTGTCACCATCAAAATTTGCATAAACCGGTTTTTAATCGTGCGGCGATCGCATTTAAATATTTTTGAAATTTTTAACCATGCCGGACCCCGTGATCGAAATGCGGCACTATGCGCCACACCCCAAACAAGTTTTCGATCAGAAATGGACGGTATTGTTAAAACAATATCCAAGACAAAATAATAATTAGTAATCTGGCCTGTGCTCGCTTTTGCTATTCTCGTTTGCGTTTTTTCGTCGGGATAGGCCAACCATTCACCGACCGCCTGAATCTCCGGCCAATAAGTAATCGATCGATGATCGACTGACGGCAAACGGCGTTCAGTTTCGGCCGCTTCCAGCAAAAGATCGTAGAGGCAATCGACGGTTAATTTCATATTCGACCACCGCCCCCGCAATCGAAACAATCGCGCATAACGTCACGCTGACCGCCCTGACGCTCAACCCAGACACGACCTCGGCCCTCGCAAGTAGGGCAACAATCATACAGGTAGGCATAACGTGTGAGATTTTGTTTTAATGATTCAAGATACAAAATTGCATCCATCAATTCTTCTTGTGCATCGTCAACCCAAGCCAATGCAGATTTGGGGTTTTCATCCATCGTTATTCCATAATGCTCAATACCTTTCCTTGATCGCTGATGAAATTTTTCAACAACATTTTCAACAATAAGATCGGTTTTTTCAGAATGGTATTTCGTCATCTAGCTTGCCTTTGATTGAAACGATTTTTGCACCAGCAAAAGTTGTTTTAACTTCAGTGCCGATATTTTTAGTTTTTTCGTCAAACGCTTTTGCAACGCGGATAATTTCTTCCATTGTCCACGTTGCTGTGTTGGGGTTCTTTTTGGCATACGCGAGAGCGTCCGCGTTTTCTCTCAGAAAGGCATGACTGCGCCCCTCGTCATCTCGCCACAACCACGCCACCGGTTCCATCGGCTTTCGACCCGCGGCAATCGCTTCCTCGTCCAACGCTTTCCAGCCACGAATTAATACCTCGGCTTTTCTGATCACCAGCTCAACGTCATTATCATCGATCGCGTCATTGAGTTTTTTCTGTGCTGATGCAAAACGTACCGCTGTAGCAGGGGACACCAAATCCGGTAGACGATCGGCTCCCCATTTTTCTTCCATTTCCAGAGCAACCCGATCAAGAGGCCGAACCGCGTCATAGATGCCGGTCGGCTTATCAGGATTGGGGTTTAAAAGCGGGTCAAATTTTTGGAGCTTTTTTGTTTTTCTAATCATGGATTTTTTGACCTAAATTCGACGAGGTGTGAACACACTTGTTCACCTCCGTTAGGAGTGCAAGTGTGTGTTATAGCTAAGTCATTGAAATCATTGATGTTTTCAGCCTGTGTGTTTTTGATTACACACATCGCTAAGTTATTGATTCTATTGCGTTTTTCAGATCCTATGTTTTTGTGTGCATCAAAATAAGTCATGGATTTGGTCTCCGAAAAACCTGATAACCGGACCTGTTTTGTTCACCGATAAAGCCTTCATTTTGGAGTTGTTGAAATGCCTTGAAAGTTGCTTGGGGCGGCTCTCCAATTTCAGCCGGCAAAGCCGTTTTTATCGGTCGGCCTGACTTTGCCCGGAAGGGTGTATCGGCTTGAAAAGCCGCGTCAACAGCATCTAAAATTTTGTTTTTTAATGCCTTTTGTTCCAACCGGTCTATTTGATCCGGTCTTGTTGGTAATTGATAAACCCCAGCATCCCACATTAGCGTTATATCGCTTGAACGGCCCACTGACGCATAATTGGCCTTTTTCCTTGTCAGGGTGCGTATTTCATCATTATCGGCGTCAGTGCGGCTAAAATACGCCCTAGCGCGAACACTGTTTTCCCAAGCTGTTGATCCTGATAAGCCGCTCCCCGTATTCAGCCCCGTCAAACTTGGATGCGCCAAAAGAATAACGGTTGCGTTGTAATTGGTGCAAAAGCTCCCTAAATACGACTTGCAAAAGGTGTTCACTTCCCGCCGGATATTCTCATTTCCGCCAAACATATCCGCCGCCGTGTCCAGTATTATGAGAATTTCATCCGCTTGTTCGCGTGTCTTTATATCGGAAATTGTATTGCATAATTCGGGGTAAAATTCGGACGGTTTATCTTCTCCCTGATTTGGAAATGTTACCAAAATGTTGTCTTGCCCAACCCGCGGCCAAATGTACAAATTAGCCGGACCCGTTTGCGTGATCTCGTTTAACCCTAGCCAATCGTTTATAGACAATTGCCGGCGTTTTATTTCGTCCGTATCATCTTCGCAGTGGATCGCCAGAACCGGCATTTTCCGCGTTTCAATACCCATAAAATCGCGCCCTGAAGCCACGCAATTTGCTAATTGATGGATTAACAAGGTTTTCCCAACGCCTCCTTGCCCAAAAAGAACCGACACCGCTCTCGCCGGAAACCATTGGTCCAAACACCATTCACGATCGGGTATTGGGCCGGTAATTTCTGAGGCTTTTAAAAGAGGTGAGGGGGGAAGTTCAGTTTTTGGTTTAAGTTTATCTATAGCCGCTTGACGGGTCTTTTTTAAATCAAAGCCGTGTTCAGCCGCCCAATGATGAATTGATCCGGCCCCAATGTGGTTGACTTGTTTGATACTGTGCCATGCTCGGTCGGTTTCTTCGGCGTCATACTTGGTTGATTTCCGCGACCAGCGATGAGCCAACTCATACCCATCGCCACCTAATGCCCCTTTAATAGCGTGCAGGGTATTGATCCAATCATCGTAATGCTCATCGTCATTCGGAATATACCCAATTGCGGTTTGAATTTCCGCCATCTCGCCGTCCAGCGTATTGAGATTTAGCCCGCCCGCCTTAACGGTTTTTCGCGTACTGACCCGCCCTTTCAGTTGTCCGTATTCGGCCATGATCGTCGTCGCCATCGACAAAATGCGGGTGATATCGCCGGGGGTCACTTCCGTTAATTGATCAACCGCAATATCGTTGATTTTATCGTCCGGCCATTTGTAGTTCCGCCTTGTATCCGGGTGTTTGCCACTGGCTACAAATTGCTGGCCTTCCGCCAGAATTTCAACTTGGCAATCTTTGCCATCAATTTCATAGACGCCCGTTTTATGTTTTTGAATTTTCTCAGTACAACGGAAAACCATCAAAAATTTTGGTTCCTGACCTATCCGCCTTGGGGCAAAGCCAAGTTCATTTTCTATCAAATGCAACAGTTCGTTTGCCGCTTTTGGATTAACAACATCAACATCAATGCCAATCAGGTTATGAACCCCGCCGGTTAAAATCCCGATATTCGCATCCGGGAATTGGTCAAATTTTAAGGCTTTTTTGGGTCGTTTTGACCAGCCCTCAAGTATAGGCCGCTTTCCGTGAACCGGCGTTAGCTCATACCCTTTTTCGATCAAATCAGGGCCGTATTTCTGGTAGCGGTTGATCATCAAAAATCGTCATCATCATCCGTTGCCGATTGCGCTTGTTCCGGCTGTTCCGAAAACTCTTTTGGGGTATCGACCCAACCGGTAATTTTCCACTCTGGCCGATAAAAATCACCAGATTTAGAACCGTCCGCCTTTATTTCAACAACGGGGCTTTTGCCATTTTTTTTGTCTTTTTCATAATCGGAATAAAGTTCGTTAAACGCTCCCGTTACATTTCTTGCACTGTGCAAAAAGGTCATTTTGCCGCCCAGAGTCTTGCTCATTAAAGTAACCTTAAAGGCTCTTTTCCATGCCTCACCGTCTGCCCCGGCCTCTGGCTGTGGTGCCGGTTTTTCCAATGATGGATCGGCAATAAATTCGACAAATGAGCCGTTGTATTTGCTAAAGCCTGTTTCTAAATTATCCATGTTAAAACAGGCTTTGAAATCTTCTTTAATGCGTGTTTCTTCGCCATCGTTTTTGTAGTGCCAAAAACCCGCCCCCGCATGGAAAAGCAATTTGGTTAAATATTCGCCGTCACTTTGACTGTCTAAATTTAGTGGCATTTGTCCCTCTATTAAAAAAGCAAGTTTAAAATTGCGCCTTGCCGTTTGCGCTAAAATCCGAAATGTCGCTTTGCCGCGTCCCGGATAAATTCTGATCGGAAATAAAAGTGGTCGTAGTTGGGAATCACGATTGCCGCCAATTCTTCGGGGTCATCGGAAACGCTCAAAAATTTCTGGATTCTTAAAGCCGTCTGCACAACTTGATTGAAGTCGTCTTCATAATCTTCAAGCAAATATTTGGCGGCTTTTTTCTGTGTTAAATATAAAAATGAAACTGACCTGTTGCCGCTTGCCTTGGCATACACCGCACCTTGTCGCCTGTGCGCCGGGGTAATTTTTGACGGCATACGGGTCGTTGTTTTTATGTCAACGACCTCGTTTTCATATTCAAAATCGGTAAGGCCGATTATAGGAACGGCAAGCCCTTCGATATCGAGGCTGATCTTGCGTTGTGTTTCCAAAATCTTTTTTGGTTTTTTGCCGACAAACTCCCGATATTGCTGGCACATCCCGATAATATTTTCCCGTTCCTTGTCCCGTTGCTCTGAGTCACAACCTAAAGCCGTAGCGCGGTTAAATTCCTCAACCGTTGCTGTTTCCGGTTGAGGGTTAAACGGCTCGTTTTCGCTAATTTCAAAGCACGCTTTTTCAACAAGTTTCCCCCGCAACATTGCCATGTTTGCCGGCTCAAATTCTTTAAAAAGATATCGGAGTACCCAAAGACCCATGTCGTTTCGCGCAAGATCGGTAGAACTTGGTGAAAGATGTTTAATGCCGAATTTTTCAAAATGGTTTTTCATTTGATGTTTGCCCATTCCAAAAATTTCACCCAAGTCTCCCAAGGTAGAACGACCAGCGTTTTTTGATGGTCGTCGCGCACAAACAAAAGATCGGCTGGCTGTTTGCCTTGATCAAACGCTTTATATAAAGACGTGTAACCTTTGCGCCGGCGTTTACATTCTCCGTAGAGGCCGCTGATCTGCACATCGCAGGGGTATTCATCCATTGCGCCTGATAACGGTTGCCGCTTCGCGCTAACCCCTAATTTTTTGTGAGCGTTCACAATCTCTGTTTCAAACGCGGTGCCTTTTTGCTTTGAAAAACTCATGCCGAAAGCCGCGCCGCAATCACGGTTTTTTCTAGGTCCGAATCGGCTTTTGAAAATAGTTCTTCGATTGCGTGTTCGACGATTGCTGTTTCAGTCAAACGGCTATTTTTTGCCTTCAAAAACCGCAGTTTTTCACAGATATCCGGGGATAATCGAAAGTTTTTTTGAATATTTTGCATTTTATAGCCTTTTTATAGCAATTAGCTATTGCAAAATAATCAAAAAAGGTTATTCTAGTCAATATGAAACATAGATTAAACATTTAGTTAGGACTGAACGATGCAAAAAATTAAAATAGAAAACGTAAAAAAAGGCGATTTTGTAAAAAGAAAGGCTGACGCTAAAAAGGTGTTTCGAGCTGGTGGTTATTGCAAATTTGAACGGAAATATATTCTTGATGATTATGACGATATTAGCCGTTGTATTTCAATTAAAAAAGGAACCGACGTATTTGTTGGTTTTACTTATTAAAAGGAGCCAGAACAATGAAAATATCTTTCACTTATGAGTTCGATGGGGAGAACGAAAAAATTATGAGGAATCATTGGAAAGAATACAAAAGAGAGGGTGAAACCTTTAAGGAATTTTTAACGGGTGTTGCTTGGGTTGGTTTGGACGCATACGTCAACCAGCGCAACTTGGATCATAAAGAAGAATTGAAAGAGCAAGCCAGACATGAAAAATTTTTTGGGAAGGCTGAACGATGACCTACGCATGGATAATCACAAAAGATAAAATCAGCAGCGATGATGTAGGCACTACAGGGCCAGCATCAAATAATAGCGAATTAGAAAAATCACTGAAGGCTGGAAAGGGTCAGGAGTTCAAAATGTTCGACGATGATCAGACCCTATACTACGAGGGATTAATCGTCGGTGACTATACGGGCTTTGAGCCCCTTGATGATTTTGGGATGCCGAACGCTGGATGCACCGCAATCGCGTATAAAAATAAAAGCAATGTATTTGAAATAATTTAAGGGCGATCAGGGTCTAACAACGAACCAGCTGCGCCAGTGGTACAAGCGGAATGGTTTCAAGGTAGACCGGCAGCTGCGAAT
>PBOZ01000015.1 GCA_002724555.1 Rickettsiales bacterium | reverse complement strand
CCAGCCGCGGTTGCCCATTTGCGCCCAGGTGTCAAAGTCTTGCGCCTGTCCGCGCACAAACGCCGTCCCATTGATAGAACTAGAGCCACCCAGCATCTTGCCGCGCGGCACATAGACCTGCCTGCCTTCCGGACCAAAAAGGGGCTCAGACTTATAACGCCAATTCGCCTTAGAATTGTGCAGAAGCTTGGCGTAACCAAGCGGAACCCGAGACCAATGATGATTAGCCGGTCCAGCCTCCAGCAACAAAACACGGTTTCGAGAATTTTCCGAGAGGCGATGCGCAATCGCCGCGCCAGCCGAGCCTGCGCCAACGATTATATAGTCGTAGTTGTCGATATTATCTTCCACCACATCTCCCTCCGCTCCCCGAGTTAAATAAAGTCTACAGAACCAGAGGCAATAACCGCCGCTCTTGGAGGTCTATAGGTCTTCCGCTATATCTGTCATCAAGTAGCCTATTTGGAGAGATAAGATATGCCAGACACACTTGAACGCCGTTACTCCCCTCTCGTCCCGCCCGATATGCAGGACGAACTTTTCTGGAAAGATGGACTCGACCCCGAAGATGACCGCCTTTGGGTGCCCAACGGACCTGGCCGTTGGTCTCGCCCCCTATGCCTCAACGTCAGCCAGGGATACTGGGTCCATATTACTAAAGTGACGGAAGCCGGAATTGTCTCGCGCCATCGCCACCCAGCACCCGTCCACGGTTTCGTAATTGAAGGGAAGTGGCGTTATCTGGAACGCGACTGGGTCGCAACCGCCGGCAGCTATTTGTACGAACCACCAGGCGACGTTCATACTCTTGTGGTAGATGAGGGCGACTATATGGTCACCCTTTTCCACAATTCGGGCGCCCTCCTCTATTGCGACGAAGAAGGTAAATCAATCGGATCAACAGACGTCTTTGACCGCGTAAAAGCGGCGCGTGACCATTACGAAGAAGTCGGCCTTGGCACTGACTTCGTTAAGCGCTTTATTCGCTAAGTCAGTCCCCGGCTTCCTGCAGGCCGGGGCCAACTTCCCAGCGGCCCTCAAACACATAAGGCTCCATTGACTCCTGAGCCTCGGCACGAAGTTCATGCCATCTCGCAGGCCCACCGTAATAGGCGAGACTACCAGGCTCCGCCTTGCCCTCGCCATTATAATAGGAAATGCAGTCGCGCAACGGGCTAGTGAGAATATCGGCTTCTTTGCAATGCGCCGCGTATTCCACTTCCGGCTCTTTCTTCACATCTACGATACCAACATTTAGGTCACGCATCTTGGTCAACATCCAAGTGACGTAGTCGGTATGGGATTCGAGACCACGAATGAAATTGAATTGCCCGCCACCCCCTTGCGGGCCCGACATAATGAACAGGTTCGGAAAACCGTGGTTGTGAATGCCGAGGAAGGTCTTGACGCCCTCACCACCCCATTTGTCGCGCAACGTCTGACCTCCCTCGCCAACAATCATGTTGAAAGAACCGGTGCCCATCCATTGAAAGCCAGTCGCATAGATCAACACATCGAGATCGTACTGCGCACCGTCATGCACAATGCCTCCCTCGTTAATCTTCTTCACGCCATCCGGCGCGGTGTCGACCAAGTGCACGTGAGGCAGATTAAACGCCGATAAAAATTCATCATGAAAGGTCGGACGCTTACATCCGTAGGGATAATAGGGTTTTAGCGCTGCTGCCGTTTTTGGATCCTCGACGACCTCTTCTACTCGTGCACGAATTTGCTCCATAATGCGAAAGTTTGAGTTGAGCTGCTTCTGGATAAGCTCTTCTGGCGAAATTGGTTTTAGGTGTTTCTTCTTTTTCTTGATCGCATCGACCTTCCCGGAGAGGAAGTCATCATTGCCCTGCAGTGCCGTTCGGCCAGAAGAGATCGTAGCCAAACGCTCGCGTCGTGCCAGCGCCCAGCCCGGCTCCTTCTTCCACTCCTCGATCTCTTCTTGCTTGGTAGCCCGCTGATCGCGCACATCTATCGAAGATGGTGTGCGTTGAAAGACATAAAGTTCCTTCACAACTTTAGCGATTTCCGGTACTACCTGCACGGAAGTGGCACCAGTCCCGATTATACCAACACGCTTACCTTCTAAATCGATATTATAGTCCCAGCGTGAGGTATGAAAGGATTCACCCTTATACGACTCCATTCCATCGATCCGAGCGAGACGTGGCGTCGTCAGGATGCCATTTGCCAACACAACGTAGCGGGCCTTCATAGAATCACCCCGGTCGGTGTGCACTGTCCAGCGCTTCGTATTCTCGTCCCACACGGTCTGCTCCACCGTGGTATGAAAGAGACAATGATCATAAAAATCGAACTTCTGCGCCATCGCTTGGCAATACTCTAAGATCTCGAAACCGGACGCGAACTTCATTGTTGGAAAATAACCCATCTCCTCTAGTAGTGGCAGATAGCTGTAGGACTCCACATCACAGGCAATACCGGGGTAACGATTCCAATACCAAGTCCCACCAACATCCCCTCCTTTTTCGCAGAAACGAACATCAGTGAAGCCCGCTTTGCGTAGCTTGTACCACAACAGCAGCGCGCCAAAGCCACCACCAACAACCAGAATATCACAATCGTCATCCAGCACCGCCCGTTCTACGGGCGGCTCCGAATACACATCTTCAAGATAACGGCTAAACTCGCCTTCCATTTCCATGTAGTCCGCCGCACCGGCCCGAGCTTCCTTGAACTCACGGTACTTTGCCTGTTCTTCCGCGTTGAAAACGGCACCCGGAGGCGGAGGCGGCAACGTTGTCAGAGTTTTATCCTCGATCTCGGAATAACCCTTACCATCGATTTTTTCGGTCAACTTTGCGGCACGCGTATTAAAAACCTTTAGGCCTGTTCTTGGGTCGATGCGAATTGCTTCAGTCATTTAGCAGCACTCAAAATGTGTCCAGATGTTTGGAAAACAATATTCATTTTCTATAGGACGTCTAGCGTGAGTATTGTGCCTAGTTAAATTTTATTTTTCCCCAATACGCCCTCACGATAGGCAATATAGACGCCACTCACAGCGATCACGGCAGCCCCAACCCAAGTCCAAAAATCTGGAAATTCGCCAAAGATTGCAAAACCGAGGATCGCAGCTATCAGCAATTCTCCATAAAGATAGGGTGAGACTACAGAAGCAGGCGCCTGCTCAAGAGATTTTGTCACAAAATACTGTGTGAAACCCCCGAAAACGCCTACTAATAGGAAGAGCGTCCAATCTACTAAATTTAAAGGCGCAATAATTATGAACGGCATCGCACAACTCAAAATTACGGTGCCAACCAGCGGCATATAGACATTCATTGTTTCCGCTGTGTCTCGGTCAGATAACCGACGAGTCAGAATTTGATAAATTGCGAAGCTTGCGGCAGATAACGTCAGTAAAAGTGCGCCAAAGCCAGTCGCATAGAATGTTGGCGTGTCTAAACCTGGCCGGATAATGATCAGCGCACCAAGAAATCCGACAATCACGGCACTCCATCTCCGAAGTCCAACCCTTTCGCCGAGAAAAGGATATGAGAGCGCTGTGACCATTAGCGGCGCCGTAAACATGATTGCTGAAGCGGTGGCCAACGCCACTTTCGAAAGGGCAGCGATATAACAGCAATTCGAGGCAAACATCACAGCAGAACGCGCCAATTGCATGCTGGGCTTAGCCGTCTTGAACAAACGCCAGCCGCGACCCGGCCAAAACACGAGAACCATCGAGACGAAATGACCAGCGGCCCGCGCCCATACCACCATGAACAGCGGATATTCCACCGTGAGTGATTTCGCCATTGAATTCATCATCGGCATTATCAGAATTGCCAAACACATGAATAAAATTCCCCGCGCTATGTTTTGACGAAAAACTGACGGGTTTAGTCGTGGGGCCATTCGGTTTTGGTCCTATCGGGATATTGTGAGGGGAGTTATCCCGAAAGCCTGCCAGACAGTAAACTCTAAATACAATTTTGCGTCTCATCTCATCAACAAAATCAAAAATAAGTGGGAGATACGGAACAATGGACCAAATCGTTCTAAACAACTTACAACAATATTTCCCTCAAACTTTAGAGTTTGAAGAGTGCCTTTGGCAGCTCCGCAGCGTAAAAGTAAATAAACACCTTTTGGCCTAAGACTTAACCCTACAGGCAGGTTCAATTTGTTCTCATTTCGAGGCCCAAATAATAGATGTTACTGAATTCATGGCTATCTGTTGCGCCTAAACGCCTCACCTTCTTTTGTCTTGCGCCTCTTTTCTTTAGAATACTTTTTAAATTTTTTGTGGAGGGGATAGGTCATGGCAAAACAATCTGACATTCTGCTCAAAGGTGGTCGCGTCATCGATCCCGGCCAAAAGCTAGAAGGCGTCTTTGATGTCGCAGTCAAAGACGGAAAAATCGCGGCCATCGGAGAAAATGTTGGCGAAGCGAGAGAAACAATAGATGTCTCAGGCAAGATCATCATTCCAGGCATGATTGACACTCACGCACATGTTTTCCAACACATCGGCGGCCCCTTCGGTCTCAACGCCGACTTAGTCGGCGTGCAATCGGGCGTCACCACACTGGTCGACCAAGGCGGTCCCAGCAGTATGACTTTTGCCGGCTTCAGGCATTACATCGTCGAGCCAGCAGAAACCAACGTTGTGGCCTTCATTTCGGCCTATGTGGTCGGCGGTCTTGAGGGTCACTACTACACAGAACTTTATAGCCCCGATGGTGTTGACGTCTCGGCTACCGTCCGCGTCATTAATGCAAACCGCGATCTCGCCAAGGGGATTAAGGCGCATGCAGAGATTGGTGGCTTTGCGCGCTGGGGCTTCAAAGTAATTGAGATGGCAAAGGACATCTCGACACAATCAAACTTGCCAATTTACATACACCTTGGCCAGCTCTGGCCATTACCAGATGACCCAAACCAGGAAATCGATCCCGACATTGTCATACCGGAAGTCGTCAAGATGCTAACACCGGGCGATATCTTAGCCCATCCCTTCACGCGCCACCCTGGAGGCTTCGTTGACACCAAAGGCAACCTTCATCCTTCAGTACGCGAGGCTCTGGACGCAGGCATAAAAGTCGATGTGGGGCACGGCTCACATTTTAGCTTTGATATGGCAAAAAAGGTGCTCGATGCCGGGGTCATTCCTCACACATTGGGTGCCGATATGCATGGCTACAATACAAAGGTGCCGGACCCGGACAAAGCAAAGCAGGAAGAACATCTGTTCTCCGGCGATGTAAAATTCAGTATGACCCATGCAATGACGGAGCTTATCGCGCTTGGCATGCCGCTGAACGACGTAATTGCGACCGCAACGTGCAATGCGGCGGCGATGCTCAATATGACCAATGAGATTGGGATGATGAAGCCGGGAATGGTCGCAGATATCTCCGTTCTCGCGGATGAACGCGGCAAATGGGTGTTGCGCGACAACAGTGGTGAAGAGGTGATCACTGATCGATATTTACGGCCTGATTTTTGTCTCCGGGCGGGAAAGCGCTTCGACGCAGACGCCGTAATTTTACCGCAGCTCGAAGCAGCGGCTTGATGCGCACATGAACGACGCTCCCCAAGGCGTTGGCGTACCGCTGCCACGCAAGGAAGACGAACGCTACATGCGCGGACACGGGCGTTATATCGCGGACATCAAGCCGAATGGTGTGCGCGATGTTGCTTTCGTGCGCAGTCCTTTAGCACATGCTTACTTGCGGAATATCAGGATCCCCTCTGAGATCCGCCATAGTGTTTTTATTGCTGACGATCTGGAAGGGGTCTCTGCAATCCGAGCCGTCTCCGCTCTTCCAGGCTTCAAAGTATCAGAACAACCCATTCTCGCAATCAATAAGGTACGCTATGTCGGCGAGATTATTGCGATGTGCGTTGCCGATACACGCGCTGAGGCAGAAGACCTGGCTGCAATGATTGACGTGCATTACGAAGAACTGCCAGCTAATCATGATATGCTGCAAACGCGCACTCCCGATGCCGCTCTCATCCATGAAGAATGGAGTGAAAACGTTTTTCTGGAGAGCTTCGTCGATATCGGAGATATAGACGCCATTGCGAAACGTGCGGCCATTAAGGTCGAACGCGAATACCGAACCGCCCGTCAATGCATGGCGCCGATAGAGGGACGCGGCGTCGTTGCGGAGTGGGATACGCGTCTTGAACAACTGGTCATTCATAGCGCCACCCAGATGCCTCATATTGTGCGCAGCGGTCTTGCAGAATGTCTCAACCTTGACCACGGCCGGATCCGTGTTATCGCTCCAGATGTCGGTGGAGGATTTGGCTATAAAGGTATTTTGCTCGCAGAAGAAGTCGCCTTGTCTTGGCTGACCCGGCGTTTGGGACGGCCCGTCCGCTGGATCGAGGACCGCCGCGAACATTTGACGGCAAATGCGAATTGTCGGGAACATCATTACAAGATCACCGGTTATGCCGACAAGAACGGAAAACTACTGGGCCTTGAGGCTGAGGCTCACGTCGACTCTGGCGCCTACTCAGCCTATCCCTTCTCCGCCTGTCTCGAATCTGCACAAGTCGGCAGCATCTTGCCAGGCCCATATGATTTCGAAGCATTCCGTTGTCGCACATGGTCGTCTTGCACCAACAAGGCACCAATACTGCCTTACCGGGGTGTGGCACGAACCGGCGTTTGTTTTGCACTAGAACTAGTTCTCGATACGATTGCGCGGAAGGCGGGGCGGTACCCGCACGAAATTCGATTAATGAGCCTTCCCAGTCCCGACGCAATGCCATTTGATAACATTACGGCAAAACATTTTGATAGTGGCGATTATCCAACTTGCTTGAAAAAAGCTGCAGATGCCATTGACTTTGCCGGTATCCGTGAGCGCCAAAAAACATCAGAAACGGACGGCCGAAAAATTGGTGTCGGTTTCTCTATCTTTTGTGAACAGGGTGCCCATGGAACGACGGTCTATGCTGGCTGGGGTATACCCATGGTGCCGGGTCACGAGCAATGCGGCGCCCGTATCACACCTGATGGCGAACTCGAACTTCGCATTGGTGCCCATAGCCACGGACAAGGACTTGAAACCACCTTGGCGCAAGTCGCACATGAGATTCTGGGTATCGACCCGGGCTTGGTTCGGTTAGTCCACGGTGATACCGGCGTTACGCCCTATTCCACCGGTACTTGGGGATCACGCTGCATGGTGATGTCCGGTGGCGCGGTCGCAGCCGCCTGTGAGGCCCTGGGTGAGAGGGCAAAACGGATCGGCGCCTCGCTTCTACAAGCCGAAGAATCTGACGTCCGGATCGAAGGTGGCAGCGTCGTGGCCCCAAACAATGCTATCAGCCTCACAGATATTGCCCAAGTTTGGTACCTAAAACCACAGGATCTGCCGAGTGATGTCGATCCCTCTGGCCTTGAAGTGACCGTCGGATACAAACCGCAGGTCGACACTGGAACCTTTAGTTATGCGGCTCATGCGGCCCTCGTCGCAGTTGATACAGAAACCGGCCATGTCGAAATTATTGACTATGTGGTAGTTGAAGATGGTGGCATCCTCGTTAACCCGATGATCGTAGACGGGCAAGTTTACGGCGGAACAATTCAGGGCATTGGGACGGCACTCTATGAGGAAATGGCCTTCGATGATCGAGGACAGCCCCTCGCCTCAACTTTTGCGGACTATCTCTTGCCCGGAACCGCAGAGGCACCCGACATTCGTGTTTTCCATATGGAAACACCATCGCCATACACCCGTTTTGGGCAAAAGGGGATCGGCGAAAGTGGGGCCATTGGACCGCCCGCTGCAATTGGTAATGCAGTGAACGACGCGCTTCGCGAGTATGGCGCGGAAATCCATGAGTTACCGATCACACCCCGGCGTGTTCTGGAAGCGCTTCGGGAGGCCAAATTGTGAAGCCTGCTAAATTCGAATATGAACGACCATCGACGATCGATGAAGCAACAGATTTGCTTGGAGATGAAGAAAAATTCAACCGTGTTCTTGCGGGTGGCCAGTCACTAGGCCCAATGCTGAACCTTCGTCTTGCGCAACCGGAACGGCTGATCGATATCACGAACATCCCGGAACTCAAAAGAGCATGCCGAGACGGTGATTATCTTACCCTAGGCGCGTGTGTAACCCATTCACACCTTGAAGATGGTGTGGCTGAAGGCTTCGCCAATGGAATGCTTGAGAGTGTAGCAAACGGTATTTCCTGTCGGGCAGTGCGCAACCGTGGTACCGTTGGCGGAAGCATCGCACATGCTGACCCTGCCGCCGATTGGCCGGTAGCATTACTCGCGCTAGGTGCTGAGGTGACAATTGCTGGACCCGACAATCAACGACAATTGCCATTGGCTAATTTTCTAGTTGCGCCATTCGAGACAGCATTGCGGTCGGGCGAACTTCTAAGTGCGGTGCACATTCCGGCCCTTTCAAATTCCGCCCACTGGGGATACTACAAATTCTGTCGGAAGCTAGGCGAATTCGCCGAAACAATGGCAGCCGTTTTGCTTGATCCAGACCGCGGAATATCCCGTGCCGTTATTGGTGCCACCGAAGCTCGCCCAACTATTATTGACACGGAATTTACAAATGATACGGCTACTACAATGATTGAGGAAAATTTTCCAAACGCAGATTGGTATCAACGTCAACTTCATAGCGTCGCTCTGCGACGGGCCCTTAACCAGATACCACAATGACACGTGTCTCCTTAACAGTGAATGGTGAAGCGGTATCTGCCGAAATTGAACCGCGCATGCATCTAGCAGACTTCCTTCGCGAGACACAGTTACTTACCGGCACACATATTGGCTGCGAACACGGCGTTTGCGGCGCATGTACGATACAGGTCGACGGCGCACCCGCGCGTTCCTGTATAACTTTGGCTATCGCATGTGAGGGGTCAGTTATTAAAACCATTGAGAGTTTTGATAATGACCCAGTAATGATGCGCTTGCGAGCCGCATTCACAAAAGAGCACGCACTGCAATGCGGGTACTGCACCCCGGGCATGCTAGTTACCGCACGAGATATCGTGCAACGGCTGCCTAATGCGGATGAAGCACGCATTCGACAAGAACTTGAAGGTAACCTCTGTCGGTGCACCGGGTATGTCGGTATCGTCCGAGCGGTCAAGTCAGTTTTAGAATTACCGCCAGTGGACGAATTGGATTCGACGAAGACGCGTCCCACTGAACTCCTAGAGGAAGTCCATGCACCTACTCGCGTATCAATTACGCTTCCGGACGGGGCAATTCGATTAACGCAAAATATTAGAATTGAACAACCGGTGGAGGACGTATGGACGGTGTTCCGCAATATCGAGAGGGTCGCGGCTTGTATGCCGGGAGCCCGGCTGGCCGCACCGCCAAAGGATGGTCATGTCGTCGGCAGTATTGTTGCCGCACTTGGTCCAATACGCGCGAAATTTAGCGGAGAAGCGGACGTTCAATATGACGATGATAACCGATCTGGAACGCTGCTTGGTTCCGGTCGTGACAACACGACCGGTTCGGGTGCCGTTGGTGAGGTAACTTTTACTCTTAAAGACGCCGATCCAAGTTCAACTCTTATACGGATCGAGATTGCCTATTCTCTTAGCGGTGCGTTGGCTCAATTTGGCCGAGGAGACTTGGCTGCTGGTGTTGCCCAAGCGCTGACGGATGCAT
This sequence comes from Rickettsiales bacterium, assembly GCA_002724555.1. Taxonomy (GTDB): domain Bacteria; phylum Pseudomonadota; class Alphaproteobacteria; order UBA8366; family UBA8366; genus UBA6544. Next base: position 9,087 of record PBOZ01000015.1, on the reverse strand, counting down.
TCGCAGAAAACCTGGAAACACACCTCGCCGGCGGCAAGACAGATAATACTGCGCCAACACTGGGTGTAATGAAGCTAATAATTCGATCGATCCGAAACTGGATAGCAAACCTTATTGGCAAATAAATGCAACGAGCGCCCTTCTAGCTTTTATTTAACAATCGCACGGTCGTTGAAATGCTTGGCGGCATTGAATTCACGCAGAACATTCGGCGAAACCTTCAGGCGATGAACCGTGACAAATTCGCTACAGCGGCTTAGAGCCAAAACTTCTGGCGATATCCACGTAAGTCCATTTCGAAATCTAGGCCAATAATAGGTGGACGAGAGAGATACCAGCGGACGCCGTGCACTTCATCTCCAGCCATGTGAGGCAGAAGTTCGGCAGCAAGCCAGTCACCATTCTCAGCCGCAGTATACACATTGACGTCTGTCACGTCTTTCCACGTCATACCCAGCCCCGAAAGCCGTTCCATCATAATCTCCATGACGCGAGCAGCCTTCTTTCGCATACCTTCCTGGGACATATCGCCTTCGGAAACATTGCCATTTTCAGATGTTTCACCGCCACCCGCTCCACAAAAAGTTGTACTCATTTCAGTACTTTCAACAGTATAGCTAAAGCCATACATTAGTGTTTCAGTAGGTGGATTTCGTACTGGCGACACGTTTGTCCGTCCGACAGGGTTCACGCCATCGGTAATGATGTCCCACTCCTCAAGAATAGCACGATAACCAATATTAAATTCGTGAAATCCATCCGGTGTCATTGGCGCCGGACAACGGAGTTCCACTCCACACAGCGCCTGCTTCGGACGACCCTCCGCTTCAAAGCGCTTCTCTATGGTCGTAAATCCGTCCCGCCACGGAACAGGTCGCCGAAATAGAGCATGCACGATTTCGTACCCTGGCATTGCGGCCGCACCTGATGAGAATGGAAATCCCGCCGGTAGATATATGTAACCACCACGTTCATTTTTTACCGCTGCCAATTTATATACCCCTCTGTAAAGAATTCTGTTCCCGCTGCTACCCATAAGAACTCTATTATCATTACCTTACCTAGTGATAGCCAAAAGAAACTAAATTGAACTTGATAATACACTCAATTGCACCTTTCACAGATAGATTTAAGAAAGGATATAAGTCTCAGCAAATCGCGTCATCGCCGCTTTTGTCTCAGCCATATTTTTTCTTACGAAACGAAACATGAAGCTGTCGACACCAAGTTCTTCAAGTGCCGCCAAATCACCTCGGATCTCATCATCATTGCCCGTGAAGAGGCGCCGTTCACCGTCGATATCAACGGGATTACTTGGCCCTGCATACCAAGTCGAATTATAAGTCAACGAGATCGTTTTGGGGTCGCGGCTAATCTTTTCTGCTTCTCCATACAAAACATCGAGCCGTTTTTTGAAACGGCTGATGGTGTCTAACGGGAATTTCGGATTATAACCAATTGGATACCAACCATCACCGTACTTAGCAGCGCGCCGGAGCGCTGGACGACTTTCTCCGCCAATTAAAATTGGCAGCGGTGATTGCTGCGGTTGCGGCTCTGTTACTATATCTGAAAAACTAGCGTATTTGCCGCTATACTCTGGCGTTTCTTTCGTCCAGATTTCCCGGAATATTTCTAGATATTCGTCGGTCGAGTTACCTCGTTCGTCGAAAGGTGGGGCACCAACTGCAATAAATTCTTCTTCCATCCAACCCGCACCACAGCCAATAGTCACCCGTCCATTCGAGAGCTTGTCTATGGTCGCAATCATCTTAGCGGTTAGGACTGGATGGCGATACGGCACCACCAAAACGGATGACAGCAAGCGCACTTTTGACGTGATGGAAGCAAGAAAGGACATCATTGCCAGTATATCCATTGCTTCGCCGAAACGGCCACCCGCCCAATCACCTTCTTCGGAATACGGATAGCGAGAAGAAATATTTCGCGGAACTACAATATGATCGTTCACGTAGGCTGTACCAAAACCGAGTGCCTCCCCCATTTTCGCAATTGCCCTAATGTCGTCCGGCGATGCCAACGGGCCTCTCGTTGGAATATCGAACCCAAAATTCATTTCGCATCCTCTCGCATTAACCGCCTCAATAATTAAACTAGGCTATATTCTGCACTGTCACAGAGAAAATAGCCGATCAATATCGCCGAATATTCAGGAAGCCATTATGCAAAAGAAAGCAAATTACATTGTTGAGAACGGCAAAATTGCGACACTTGATCCGGAAGACCGCATAGCAGAGGCGATTGCCATCTCCGAAGACAAAATCCTTGCCGTAGGCGCTGCAGGTCAGATTAATGTCCTTGCAGATGCGAATACCGTGCGGATCGATGCTGGCGGCCGCTTGGTAACCCCCGGTCTTATCGATACCCATGCCCATATGGACCGAGAAGGTTTGAAAGAAATTCCGCCATCGCTTTCAGGGTGCCGGTCAATTGAAGATATTCTTCAACGTATCGCCTCACTTGTTAAAGATACGCCAAAGGGCCAATGGATCGTCACAATGCCAATAGGTGAACCACCTTTTTATTTAGGTGTGCCCGAGAACCTGGCAGAAAACCGCCTCCCAAACCGGCATGACCTAGACCGCGTCGCACCCAATCATCCAGTTTATATCCGAGCTATTTGGGGACACTGGCGAAATACTCTCCCCCTTGTCTCTGTCGCTAATACGATGGCGCTTGAAGTTGCAGGTATAGGCCGCAACACGATGCCGCCAACGCCCTCCATCCAAATCGAACGCGATCTATCTACAGGCGATCCGTCGGGCATCCTATACGAGTTTACTTATAAGCCGCTCGTGGAAAAAACATTGATGAAATGCATTCCCCAATTTGACTTAAATGACCGAATTCAAGGTCTCGAACGTTCTATGCAGGTCTACAACAGCTACGGCACCACCAGCGTTTTTGAAGGACACGGGATTGCCGGTGAAGTTTTAGCAGCCTACGAGGCCGTTCGTCGCAAACGACTGCCTTCGGTGCGGGCCAATCTCATGTTCAGTCCCGCATGGCCCAATATTCAGCCAGATGACGTACGCGACCTTTTGTTGGACTGGGGTCGTTGGCTCGGCGGACGAGGCATGGGCGATGAATATCTCCGAATGGCTGGTTTTTATACCGAATCCGACTACTCCCAGGAAAATTGCCTCCGCGCTCAATGCGGCCCTTATACCGGATGGGCTGGTTTCAACTTCGATTCAGCCTTACCCCAAGACGTGATGCTGGAATTGATGATCGAAGCGGCAAAAAACGGAATTCGTGTCGGCTCGTTTTCCGAGAACATTCTCGATCTTTATGAGGAGGTAAATAAACATGCCCCAATTGCTGACCAGCGATGGTTGATCGAACATATTGGCATGTACTCAGAGAATGAAATTGCGCGGATTAAGGACCTTGGACTTGTGTTACAAGCCTATAGCAACCGCTGGATTCATTTCGAAGGCGAGAGCTTACGGCGTGAGCATGGCGTTGAGAATGTCGATCGAATTCTGCCAATGCAAGATCTTCTGGATGCAGGTATCCATGTTGCATTGGCGACGGACAATGTCCCACCAAGCATGTTCGATCCCATATGGCATGTCGTGGCACGCAAGACTGCAGAATCCAACGACCCACTTGGCACGGCACAGGCCCTAACACGAATGGACGCATTGGCATGCGCCACACGTGAAGGCGCATGGCTCAGTTTTGAGGAAGATGTGAAGGGAACTCTTGAGCCTGGAAAATATGCGGACCTTGCCATTTTTTCGGACGATCTGCTGACAATTCCAGAGGACGATATCCCAAATATTACATCCGTTCTGACGATGATTGGTGGACGGATCGTGCATAACACATTGAATACTTAAGACCCCGATGCCGAGGGCGACCTTATCGGGTTCGATCGAAATACACGTAATTAGAAATTTCTGGAACCGATAACGAATTCGCATTTATAAGGCTCAAACAACAATACCCGCACAATAAAAATGAATAACATAGAAACTAATAACGCTTTCATATTTGCTCACTAAAAACGGCGCGTTACAATCGGTGCTCTGAGTAGTCAGGCAAAAAATCGAATTAAAGGCCAAACATGCTCAAACGAGGTAGTTCCTATGAAGCGGTTCAAAAAGCGTTTCGATGGGAAATTCCAGCGAAGTATAACATTGGCGTCGATGCTTGCGATAAATTTGCGGCTCTGACGCCAGATGCTCCGGCATTGATTGATTTAGACCCGAGTGGGGCTCCAAAGCCGATAAGTTTCTCTAAGTTAAAGCAGCATTCAAACAAACTCGCTAATGCTTTGCTCGCAAAAGGACTTAAAGTCGGCGACCGTGTTGGCATTCTATTACCGCAGTGCCCCGAAACGGCTATCGCACATATCGCCTGCTATAAGGCCGGGTTGATCGCCGTACCACTGTTCACGCTTTTTGGGGAGGACGCGCTTTCCTTCCGTCTCGCGGCCAGTGGTGCACGGGCCCTAATCACAAATATGGAAAATCTACCAAAAGTCGAAGCCATTCGTGACAATCTTGGCGAACTCGCTCTTCTTCTAACAATAGATGGGCATACGTCACAGGCAGAGGATCTCCATTTTGTCTCTGACTTAGCTTCTGATCGCTTTCAACCTGTCGAAAGTTTTGCTGATGATCCAGCTTTACTAATCTATACCTCTGGTACGACAGGCCCCCCCAAAGGGGCATTGCATGCACACCGCACATTGCTCGGCCATTTTACCGGCGTACAGTTCATGCATGATTTTTTCCCGCATACTGGAGATCGGTTTTGGACGCCTGCCGATTGGGCCTGGGCAGGCGGCCTATTGGATGTTCTGCTCCCCTCACTCGCATTTGGAATTCCGGTGCTTATTTTCCGAAGTCGCAAGTTCGATCCGGAAGAAACTTTCCGCCTACTAGCCGACCACGAAGTACGGAATTCATTTCTTCCGCCAACAGCCCTAAAATTAATGCGTCAAGTTCAATACCCACAAGAACGTTGGAACTATGCCATGCGTTCCATTTTTACCGGGGGCGAAGCGTTGGGCGCCGAATTAATGGAATGGGGGCAGGAGACGTTTGGTTTCACGATGAACGAGGGCTATGGCCAGACTGAATGCAATCTTGTTGTTGGCAATTGCGCCACAATCATGCCCGCACGGGCAGGCTCTATGGGAAAACCAGTTCCGGGCCACGATGTCGTTGTCATTGATCCCGAAGGCAATCCGAAGCTGCCTAATGAAGAAGGTGCTATCGCAGTGAGGGCACCGGATCCGGTAATGTTCCTTCAATATTGGAATGATCCTGCCGCCACCGAAGCAAAGTTCAACGGCGATTGGCTGTTGACCGGCGATGTTGGAAGGGTTGATGAGGACGGCTACCTCCACTTCGTTGGTCGCGACGATGATGTAATCACAAGTGCGGGCTATCGGATTGGCCCAGGAGAGATTGAAGACTGCTTAATGCGGCATCCGGCGGTTGCCTTGGCCGCCGTAATAGGCAAACCAGATGCCGTGCGGACGGAAATTGTAAAAGCATTCATTATTCTCTCTGATGGTATTGAGGCGAACGACGAATTGGCGATGAACATCCAGAAGCATGTACGGACGCGGCTCGCCGCCTACGAGTATCCTCGTGAAATCGAGTTTGTCAGAGAATTACCTATGACCACGACTAGTAAAATTATTCGCCACGAACTCCGCCTGCGCGAAACTGAAAAACAGAAAGGCCAAATTCAATGACTAAAGAAGTCGACTATTACTACTCCCATATCTCGCCCTGGAGCTATCTTGGTGCCGAAAGATTTTATAAAATTGCAGCTGCAAGCAACGCTAAAATCAACTTCAAACCAGTTAACTTAGGTGTCATATTCCCGCAATCTGGCGGCCTGCCGCTGGGCAAACGTGCACCTCAGCGGCTTGCATATCGCATGGTAGAGTTGAAACGTTGGGCCGCACATCTCGGTATTAACCTTAATTTTGAACCAAAGTACTTTCCGGCTGATGACACAACTGCGAACCTAATGGCAGTTTCGGCGGGCTTAAATGGGTATGATGTCGGTCCATTATCCCTTGTAATAATGCAGAAATGTTGGGTTGAAGAAAAAGACGTGTCCGAGGAGGCGGTCCTGGTAGAGGCGGCCAATCAATGTGGTTTTGACGGCTTCGCGCTTTTAGAAGCAGCCCGAGACGATAACGCTAACGCAGGTTTTAAAGCTAATACGGAAGAGGCTTCAAAGAACGGAGTGTTTGGCGCTCCAACTTACATATACAAGGATGAGGTATTTTGGGGTCAGGACCGGCTCGACTTTCTCGAATGCGCCCTTGATGATTGACGAAACAAACGCCTGTTTATAGCTCACGAATCTTCGTTAATGCTAAATACCGCACGCACGTAAATTATACTTCCCCCTTAAAACGTAACATGATTTGAATATAAACCACTATCCATGGCGGAGGATAAGGACCTTGCTATTGTTTATTATAGATAATAGCAGATAGCCTTAATAATATTTTTTTCGCATGTTTCAGGAGCCCCCCCGCCCCCGAAATTGCAGCTTATTTTTTTATTCTGCTTGATTATTCCAATAATCAATTTGAGCAGACAGAAGAATTCTACAATAAAATTATTTAATGTACCGGCCTTACACGCGGCCGAGGCGCCCCGTTAGTAGTTCAAAAAAGCCATTCGAATCGACTTCTGTGATTACGCGGCAATTTGGCGTCTTTCCCGAACTTCCCCACCAATCGACCACAGTCTGGCCAAGAGCAAGCCCGTCTCCAGTTGATACCGCCACATAGCATTCTCTTCCATTAAACAAATCAGGCGCCAATAGATAGGCGATAACACAGGGATCATGTAATGGCGCGCCAGCACCGCCAAATCTCACAAAATCCGTACGGTCGTAATAAGCAAAAATTTGCGCCGCAGCCTGGCCGGATGCCGTTTCGAGTGCCTCAATTTTAGCACGGCGCGATGGCGTGATCAGGGCCTTGTGAGTAACGTCGAGACCAAACATAGTCATCTTAATTCCAGATTCTAAAACTATCTGCGCTGCATGTGGGTCGACGAATATATTAAATTCCGCAACAGGCGTAACATTCCCCGGCCCCAACGCCACTCCCCCCATAAATGCAATCTCAGCAATATTCTCCGCAATATCTGGGGCCATAATTAATGCCATCGCCAAATTTGTCATCGGGCCGATCAGGCACAATGTAAGATCTTTTGGGCCAGCGCTCCTGCAGGTCGCAATAAGAAAGTCGACTGCATGATCCGGGTCTGCCTCAACGGACGGATTCGGCAAATCAACACCATCGAGACCTGTTTCGCCATGCACGTGCGTCGCCGTCTCAAGCGCCCGCACAATTGGTCGAGGACACCCAGCAAAAATAGGAACATCGTGTCTACCAACCAATTCCCTTAATTTAAGTGCATTTTGTAACGTAAGCGGCAATCCAACATTTCCCGCAACACAGGTGACCCCCAATAAACTGAGTTGATCGTGCGACGCAAACGCGAGAAGCAACGCAATCGCATCATCCTGACCAGGGTCGCAATCGATAATTATTCTTCGTTTCATGTGTGTGCCTAGAATTTAAAATAACTCCTTCAATTTGTTAATTAATAAGTCTTTTAGCGACTTATCACTTCAACTGCATTATTTTCCAGCCAGTTTTACCACCCAAACGCTCCCTCAGCTAATTCTCCAAAAGACGTTTCTGATTGATTGCCTCGAACCCGCCACCCCCCTACAGTGCCCTGGCACCTCCAATGAGGGAACTTCCAATGTGCGGCATTGCCGGTCTTATCGACCTGAAACGTCAACTCGACGGAAACCAACTCGCTCGGCAGGCGAAATACATGGCCGATTCAATTATCCACCGTGGGCCAGACACAGGTGGACAGTGGACGGATTCTAAAAGTGGCATTGCCCTTGGCTTTCGCCGGCTCGCCATTATTGATCTATCGCAAAAAGGTCACCAGCCGATGCTATCTGGCAATAGGCGCTATGCCATTGTTTTCAACGGCGAAATCTATAATTTTCAAGAACTTCGTGCGGAGCTGATCGAACAAGGCGTGACCTTCAATGGAACTTCTGATACCGAAGTCATGCTAGAAGGGTTCGGCCAATGGGGTGTTGAAGCAACGGTCAAACGGCTCATTGGGATGTTTGCCATCGCCCTGTGGGACCGTGAAGAGCGCCAATTGTGGCTCATTCGCGACCGTCTTGGCATCAAACCACTTTATTTTGGTCTGGTCGGCGATCGGTTCCTATTCGGCTCTGAACTGAAGGCCCTTCGAGCTGCTGACGGATGGGTACCCGAAATAGACCGGGACGCCATCGCGGCCTATATGCGGTTCAATTACATTCCCACCCCTCGCTCAATCTACAAGGATGTATTTAAACTTCCCCCAGGCAGTCTTTTATCTTATCGGCAGGGCGAGGAGCCAGACGTTTGGCGCTATTGGAAGATGGCTGATATAGCACAACAAAGTCGTATTAATATTCCAGAAAACAGAGCTGTCGGTGCGGCGGAGACACTGATGCGAGACGCTATCCGTCGACGAATGGTAGCAGACGTTCCATTGGGCGCACTGCTTTCAGGTGGTGTCGATTCAACCACCGTTGCAGCACTAATGCAGTCCGAGAGCGACCAACCAATTAAGACCTTTACCATCGGATTTGAAGACGCCGATTATGACGAAGCAAAAAACGCGCGCGCTGTGGCTAGTCACATCGGCTCCGAACATATAGAGCTCTATCTATCTCCCAATCGGGCTCGTGACCTAATCCCGGAATTACCGAACTGGTATGACGAGCCATTCGCCGACTCTTCTGCCCTACCAACACAATTGGTCTCTCAACTCGCCCGAAAACACGTCACAGTCGCCCTGTCCGGTGATGGCGGCGACGAAGTCTTTTTCGGTTACAACCGTTACGTCGCAGCGGAAGACGCCTGGAGACGCATGTCAAATATGAACGGTTGGCAGCGGAAACTTTATGCAAGCGCCGCTGAGAGCCTTTCAATTCAAAGCTGGGACCGATTAGGCAAACTGATCCCCGAAAAACATCGCCCACGTATGCTTG
>PBOZ01000014.1 GCA_002724555.1 Rickettsiales bacterium | reverse complement strand
TGAGAAGGGACGCGAGAATGTGGCGGACGCACTGATCCTCGATTTGGAGGATTCCGTCTCGAACGATCGGCAAGACATTGCCCGAACGATGGTGCGGGAATACTTGCAGAAGCATACCGATCGCTCACGGCAGAAACTCTACGTCCGTTGCAATCCACTCGATACGGATCTCGCCTTGCCGGACCTCGCGGCAATCATGCCTGGCAAGCCGGATGGTATCTGCTTGCCAAAGGTCTATTCGGCAGAAGAGGTGAACACGCTCTGTAATTACCTCTCGGCGTTAGAAGCGGCCGAAGGGATCGAACAAGGCTCGACTAAGATCCTGTGCGTCGCGACGGAGACAGCGGCTTCGGTCTTAACCTTCCACACCTATCTTGAGGGCGTGAGTGATCGGTTGGTCGGTATGACCTGGGGCGCCGAAGACCTGGCGGCAGCCCTTGGTGCAAGCGATAACCGCGGGTCGGACGGCGATTACGACGATGTCTTTAAACAGGTAAAGGGCCTCTGTCTCGCTGCTTGTCGAGCTATCGAAGTACAGCCAGTCGGCGTGTTGGTCACCAACTTCCGCGACGATGAGGGCCTCGAGGCAGACTGTCTGCGCGACCGCAAGGCCGGGTTCGTTGGCAAGATTGCCATCCACCCAGCGCAACCGCCGATCATCAACAAGGCCTTCACACCATCCGAAGAAGAAATCGCCCATGCTAAGCGCGTGGTTGCCGTCTTCGCGGAAAACCCTGGTATGGGTACAGTGGGCCTTGATGGTATGATGATCGACATGCCACATCTGAAACAGGCGAACACATTGCTGGAGCTGGCAGCGCAAATTGAGGCGATGGAAGGTTAGAAACCATTGCGCAATCCCTCTTAGCTGGGGGAAAGGTTCAGCGGACTTAGAAAAATTTAAGGGAAGGAATTGATTGAATGAAATTATATGGCGGATATGGCTCACCCTTTACACGGCGTGTTGGTACGACGCTTCGGCTGTACAAGTTGGATTACGAACATATCCCGCTCTGGGGCAGTGTTCCGGAAGAATTGGCACGATTACAGAAGTTCAATCCCTTAGGGCGGGTTCCTGCTTTGGAGACGAACGATGGCCAAGCCGTTGCCGATAGTGCCGCCATCCTCGATTTTCTTGATCAGGCCGTTGGACCCGAGAAATCGCTTACCCCGCCTTCAGGCGATGCAAGGACGGAAGTAATGAACATCATTGGCATTGCAGCGGGTGCTGTTGAAAAATCTATAAGTTGCTATTACGAAGAAGGCATCAATGCCAAGCGTCCGCCAGAGATGGTCTACCGCCCCTGGGTCGATCGGATGTATGAGCAGACCAAGGATGGTGTCGAGGCGCTTGATAAAATGATGAAAGGCTCCTGGATGACTGGTGAGACGTTGACGCAAGCGGACGTTTCAGTGGTTTGTTTCTGGGATTTTATTGTGAAAAACCGTCCCGATAGCGCTTCTACGTTAGACTGTCCAAACCTAGCGGGACTGTCGGAGCGGGCGAATGACATGTCCGAATTTGCCGCAACGATCCCGGCGTAAAGCCTTGAGACGATTGCTAACATTCCCACAATGGTTGGCATTCGGGCGAATACATTGGGGGTCCGCGCTGGTATGAGTAAGCAACCTGCGATTAATCCTTTGCCGCATATCTATGCCTTGACTTCGGCTGTCCGCTTGCCGGATCAACCGATGGCGACTTTTAGAGCCTTGGATGTGGCGATGGATGCTGTGATAGGTCATACGTATATCACGGTGCTGCTGTATCATGAGGACCGTCAGGAAATTGAACGCTTTTACAGCAGTAATCTTGAGGCATATCCGCTGGCGGGCCGCAAGGACGTACCCAAGAGTGCCTGGACGGAGAAGCTTCTGGTTAATCAGGAGTGTTATATTGGCTACGATGCAAACGATATTAAAAAATACTTTTTTGATCACGAACTCATTCACTCACTTGGCTGTGATGCGATCCTGAATGTCCCAGTTGTGTATGACGGGGTAACATTGGGGACGATTAATCTGGTCCACAAGGAAGGTTGGTACGAAGAGAGTGATACGGAGACCGCGCTTGCTTTTGCCAGTATTGCAGTGCCAGCATTCCTGCAGATAGCGGGTCCCAGCAAATAACGAGAACCTGAATTTTTATTTAAATTGGAGGTTGGGTTCTCAAGGAGAGGAATAACTGTGGCTGGTTGACCCCAGAGGGCGATGACCTCAGTTAGTTATGGAAGACGCCTTGGTGCGCCGTACGCCGTATTTTGTTTCCATAATTCGATCCAGCCAATTTGCTGGCCCTAGTATCGATGGCGATCGATTTCTTAATATCTGCGGCGACACCTTAACGTAGCTGCATTCAAGGAGCCACTCATGTCAGACCAGTCCGAACCTCTTGTGATCGTCGAACGCGAAAACCACGCCGCCATCCTGACCTTAAACCGGCCAGCGAAAAAAAATGCAATGAGCGATGGTTTGCTTGAACAGCTTATTGTCGCGATTGGCGAAGCTAATGGGGATGGCGATGTCCGAGCCATTGTTGTGAGGGGTGCAGGCCCTTGTTTTACTTCCGGCCGAGACACCTCACAGTTTGAGGACGCCGCAATACTGCAGGACATGTCCGTCGATGCAGCAGTGGATATATTTCTGGAAACACTCTCAATGCTTATTGAATCGCCAAAACCCACCATAGCGGCTATTCATGGGATGGCGCTGGGCGGGGGGCAGGCGCTGTCCCTTGCTTGCGATTTCGTTGTGGCAGAACGAGATGCACGCTTCGGAAATGTGGAGATGGTTTACGGCTTTCCCGCCGCGATGAATATCGCGCTGCTCACGCGCCAAATTGGCCGTCGTCGAGGATTGGAAATCGCAATGACAGGGGATTTGTATACTGCGGAGCAATACCACGGATTTGGTTTGGTAAACCGGCTTGCCGAGCCGGGTGAACTTTCTCGGACAACCGCTGATTTTGTAAGGACCTTAACTGAGCGAATGCCATGGGCGATAAAGCGGACTAAATCGACGTACCGCCTTGCCGAAGACATGCCCCTACAAGGTGCACTCAATTTCGGTAACCAGCTCAATCAGCTTCTCCGGCTAAATGGCCAGCTTGCACCGGTGCATAGCCATGACTTTGAGACGAAACGAGGATTGAAATCCGACATTTCGGAGTGAGAAAATGATGGAAAAGCCCGGTCCTTACACTGGCGTGCGTGTCGTAGAATTAGGCGCGCTTATTGCTGGTCCATCCTGTGGCAAATATCTTGCCGATCATGGTGCAGATGTGATCAAGATCGAACGCTATCCTTTGGGTGACATCTCGCGTTATTCCAACCGAACCAGCGCCAAGCGCAGCCCGATGTTTTTGCAGCACAATGCGGGCAAGCGGAGCATTTGCGTGGATATTAAGCAACCGGATGGTCTCGAAATCGTGCGTAGGCTTTGTGCCAAGGCGGATGTTGTCATTCAAGCCTTCACTCCTGGTACTATGGATCGTCTGGGCCTTGGTTACGAGGCGTTAAAAATAACAAATCCAGACGTTATCTTGTGCTCAATTAGTGGCTTCGGCCAAACTGGTCGAAATGCGAAACGGCCTGGTTACGCCCATCTTGCCCATTCAATGACCGGTTGGCTTGGTATGCAGTTTTTGCATCGCGACCCGCCAGAGGAACCCCGTGGACCAGGCGTTGCCATCGCCGATACCACGACTGGTCTCACCGCCTTTGGCGCTGTTGGAGCGGCTCTGTACCGCAAGGCAATGACTGGCGAAGGTGACCATCTCGACATTGCATTATTTGATAGTCTTTACGGATCAAATGATTCGAGTTTGCAGGCCTATCTAACGAGTGGAGAGATCGACGTCTGGTACCATCCGGTTCATGCAGCAAAGGATGGCTATGTTACTGCATTAGCAGGGCCTGACCATGCCTCTTGGTGTCGGACTTGCGTTGCGATGGGACGGCCCGAATTGGCTCAAGACCCGCGCTTTAAAAATCAAAAATCTCTTTCCGAAAACCTCGATGAAGCCGCTATCGCCATGCGTTCTTGGATCGCTTCGCTTTCGTGTACTGAAGTGGAACAGGCGCTGACGGAAAATCATGTGCCGTGCGGCATCGCCTACACGATAGATCAGGCAGCACGACAACCACAAGTGATAGACCGTGGGCTTATGGTGGCAGTCGAAGACCCTATATTAGGGCCGCACGACCAGATTAATTCAGCTTTCAAATATGAAAATGCAAAAAGTGGGGTCTGTGGCCCAGCGCCGATGTTGGGTGAACACAATGTTGAGGTGCTGCGCGAAGAGTTGGGTTACGACAACGAACAGATTTCCGAATTAGAAAGTCAAAAAATTCTTAAACGAGAGCGAGTGTAAACCCGCAGGTATTATTTTTTAGTTTGTGTTTAAATCGGGTGCCCTTGGGGCTCTAACACAAATAGACGGGGATAATTTAGCTAAATTTACACTTGGGCGGATTAGCCTTGGGCCTTTTGATCAGAGAGGGTGTTTGATTAAAAATCCCAAAGCCGATTGGAATAGCGGCTAAGAGCAGTCACTTCCAGGGTCGGAATATCTTTTTCATAGCGGTATATCTCTGAGTGAAGCCATTTGATCTCGGCTTCTCCATCCAGACAAGTCTTCCACCACACTTTGCCGTTTTTTAATTCGGCCGGACGCCAGCGATAACCTCGATCGCGCAGGGTATCCTTCTCATCGAATGGTGCATCGATGGCGCAAATCAGATGTTCAGTTTGTTGTGCAACTTCTCGCACTACTTCCAAAACTTGTCGGCCAGATTTTGGCAAAGTCTGAGCGAGAAGTGCGAGGCATGCTTCACAATCAGCCAAGGCTGTATGGCCATCGTAAAACCAGCCAAATTGCATTCCGAGATAGTCGAGCTTACCCGCCGAAAACCCCTCACGCAGCCAGTCGATTGATTTGAAAGTGCACGCCCAAGGTTTCTTGGAAAAACATGGCCAATGTTTTTCCACCATCACGCGATCAAAAAATGCATTGTGCGCAAAGATCAGATCCGATTGCTCAACGAGTGTCCGTACTTTTGTTTCATCAATACTCTGACCACTGACCATTTGGTCCGTAATTCCCGTTATGATGGATGCTTCCTCTGAGATTGGGAGTGATGGCTCCCGATATCCTTCAAAAGACAAATTTTTATAGACGTCGGTAATACGTCCATCCGAAGGATCATAATCAAACGGCAGCATGGCTAGCTGGATAACATCGTCGTTCTCTAAAGAGAGGCCGGTTGCTTCTACATCAAGAACTAATCCGCGTTTTATGGTACGACCGTCAGATTGATTAAATTTATTTGGTATCTCCAGGCGGCGAAGAAGTTTCCACTGATCACTTGGGATGGCGAAATTATTTGGAATGACAGTCGATGTATCGAAGCCAAAGTTGGGGAATTCATTCATTAATTAATCCGGAGCCTGATGACTGCCAATTGCCAATTGTTTATACGAAAGTCTGGATCATTTTTTACACGTCGCTGAAAATAATTTTCATAGAAAATATTTGCGAGCCGTATTCTGCAAGTTTTTTCGGCTCTCGTTATTGGTCGTAATTAGAGGCTATATTTTGATCTCTGACAAAATCCTGCCATAAATAATCATAGAATTGCCACGAGGCAGCCTAATCGCTGTCAGTTTTTACCGCTCTTATGTTGTCCATCGCATTTACAACAACAGACGGAGATCGGTATGTCCCCACTCGCTCTCATTCCCATTGGCCTGTACACCATGTTTGCGACGGCTGGTGCTGAAGTTGACCGTAACAATACAACGAAGCCTGTCTTTGAGCCGGAACAAAAAATTTCTCTGGAAGAGGACATTGTTCCGTCGCCAATAATCCAAGATGACCGAATAGAACAACTTAGCATGACAGCTCTTGCCGCACATTCTGGTTTGGCTGACCCGTCCGTAAAAGACGCCATTGCGAAAGCACTTCGCATGCAGGTTGAGAAAACCAAAAAGCAATTAGTCCAAAAGTCACAGAATGAATTTTCTGCACAGATGTCTGAAGAAAATCCTGGAAGGTATTTTCCGCAAACCGATAACGATAACGATGGTGGTTATTCAGCACCGCTCGGTCTCAAAGATGAATCCCATAACGATTGGATGAAATAAAAACCTCAAACGATTAGGCGGAAGGAAGATAACGATGTCAGCATACAGTCATAGCATCGAGCGCGCTAAGGAGAGATACAATTTGGAACTCAACGGCTTTGATTTGGGTGTTATCAGAGAGCTGATCGTTTTGGGCCACGCCGTTCTTATGTCTCGTGGAGAAAATGGAAAACACATTTATTTATTACGCTATAGAGAAACTACGATGAAGCTGGTTTTTTGCGAATCGTCTCAACGGGTAATCACTATTCTTCCGTCATCTGGCGAGCTCAGAAAGCGACAACCAAGGTCTGGCGGCAAAATGCCGCGTAAAAATGCCCGTTTGCGTAAGCTTGGGCGGGCTATCGGGTCGTATGAGGCGAATTTGGTTGATGTGTAATGCTGTCAGTACCTTCAATCAACGTTGTGAGGCTAATTAGCCTCACAACTCTTTTTATTGCCGCGTTCATCGCAACGACACTTTTGATCTATGGAGCGTCCGATCCTTCCGCATGCCCGAGAGCATGGAAGTGGAATAATTATGGAGATTGTTCCGCCAGTATGAGCGTGGGTGGGCGTTTGCAAACTGAATTCAGGGGCGATCACTTTACCATCCATCGTTGATGGCGGTATGCTTCTGGACCTAGTTGGCCAAATTGCGTGGCTTCGCCGTCCCCATAGGTTCTTGGAGTAAACCAATGCCTCGTTATAATAAATTTGATAAAACAAGGGACGACCCATTTCCCATATCTCGTTCAGGTATCGACCAGTTTATTCGTGATCCAAGAACTTTTGTTCTGCAGCGAAAATACGGTGTTAAACCTCCTTCATCTGCTCCTCTTACCCTTGCGATTGCGACAGATCATTTGCTGAAAAATGAGTTTGATGGCTATCGGGATAGGCAATCTTCGGAACATCCTATATTCAAAAAGTTTGAATTAGGTGTTGTTCCATACCAACATCCTGAGATTGAAACTTGGAGGAACAACTTCAAAGGGATCCGATATTTACACGAAGCCACCAACCTTGAAGTGTTTGGTGCTGTCGATGATATTTGGGAAGATGTTAACTCCAAGGAATTGTATATCGTCGATTATAAATCGACGTCGAAAAAGGGTGATCCTGATATCGAGACGGGCTGGGGCGATACATACAAGCGGCAGATGGAAGTCTATCAATGGCTGTTTCGTCAGTATGGACTGCCTGTTTCTGACAAAGGTTATTTTCTCTACGTCAATGGCGTTAAAGGTGAGAATTCCTTTTACTCAGATCACGAGGGCTACGAAGACGTTGGGTTTATGGAATTTAAAACATCTCTAATCCCCTATGCAGGGAACTCGGATTGGGTTTCTGGCACTCTAGTGTCGATTAAAAAAGCGTTAATGAGTGATAAATTACCGCCTGCCAATAGCAATTGGGATGAGAATCGATATTTCTATGAACGCCTTCAACTCGAACGAGAACTTGGTGAAATTTTATAGTCGGATTTCCACGCGGAATCTGACCGCCACATTCTTTCTTGCAGCCCTATCCTTGAAAGATAGCTTACTTTGTGAGTAGTGCAGTCTCTTTAGGATTATCTTAACACCATGAGTAAAATACCCCCAAAGGATCCATTACCCTATATTCAGGCTGTTTCCAAAGCTCTGCGCCAGCCGGGACAACCAGATGCAACTTTCCAAGCGTTGGATGCAGCCTTAAAAGCGGTTATAGGACACAAATTATTAACTGTGCTTCTCTATCATGCGGATTTGCAAGAGACCGAGCGGTTTTATAGCAGCAATTTAGAGGCATACCCGATTGCTGGGCGGAAAGACGTTCGACCAACAACGTGGACTGAACAACTGCTGATCGGACAACGATGTTATATTGGCTATAATGCCGACGATATTCGTGAATTTTTTTTGGATCACGAAT
Organism: Rickettsiales bacterium; assembly: GCA_002724555.1. Lineage (GTDB taxonomy): Bacteria > Pseudomonadota > Alphaproteobacteria > UBA8366 > UBA8366 > UBA6544. Next base: position 17,102 of record PBOZ01000014.1, on the reverse strand, counting down.
TGATACACTCGCTGGGCTGTGACGCAATCCTGAACGTGCCGGTCGTATATGATGGCGAGACGCTTGGTACGTGTAACTTGATGCACGAAGAGGGTTGGTACAACGAGGATGATATTGAGACCGCGATGGCTATCGCAAATATTGCCGCGCCTGCGTATATGCAGTTACGGGGTAAGTAAAATGGTTATTGAGTTGCAGGCGTTATCGTTAAGAGTGAATTAAATCAAGGAGTAAGGACATGAGCGACATTTATAAAGAACGCAGTTACGGACAGGCCGATATTGGGTTTGACGGAAAACCGGGCATTGTAGTAGTCGATTACCAAACCGCCTTCACGGACCCTGAAATGCCAATGGGTGGGGCTGAATTGATTGAGCGGGGCGTGAAGAATACCTCGCGTCTGCTTGATGCGGCGCGGAGTGCCGGCGTGCCGATCGCCAGTTGTTACGTAGGCTACAGCAACGAGCGTGAATTGCCGCATTGGAAGGTTGGTGCTGTGGGAGACCTCAAGGACGGGGCGCCGGGTACGGAACTCGATGAGCGAATTTATGATGAAAAGTATGATGTTGTTGTGCGTAAGACGGGTCCCTCGATATTCTTTGGTACTCCGGTTGCAGCCTTTTTACAGAAAGAAGGCGTCGAATCCTTGATTGTCACGGGCTGCGTCACGTCTGGCTGCATTCGGGCGACGACTATTGACAGTTTTTCCTATGGCTATCGCACGATGGTGCCGGAAGACTGCGTAGGCGACCATGATCCGATACCACATCACCAGAATTTAGAAGATGTTGGGCGCCGCTATGCCGATATTGTCGATGCGGATGCCTGCATCGGATACATAGAAGATTGGCGGAAGCTTAACCGCTGAGGTGGGCAATTAGGGTTTGCCGTGCGTCGTTGGTTTGTTCCCGATGGCGTTCTTAATCTTGCATTTAAGGCTTAGGAGCGCTGACGTTGACGATTAAATAAAGGCACCGGCGACATGCTTTGGTAGATTCGGTTATATGATAGGAATACGAATTAAAATTTATTGCGCAGAGTTTTGTGTATTAAATTTACGGCTCCGCGGGTTTCGGTTCCCAAAGCCTAGGTGTAGTGTAACGGATAAATTCTAAAGATTTTTATTGATTAGGGAGGTGACATGAGCCAGCCAGCAGGAAATTCGCCCGCAAGTCGCGATATCGCATATGTTCTGCATGGGTATACCGATCATGAAGCGCATAAAGAACAGGGGCCGCATATTCTGCAGGGCGGCAAGGGTATCTACGTTTATGACGATGCCGGTAAGGAGTTCATTGAGGGAATGGCCGGTCTTTGGTGCACGTCTCTTGGCTATGGCGAGGAGCGGCTGATCGATGCTGCAACCGAGCAACTAAAGAAGCTTGCCTATTCGCACCTTTTCGCTGGTAAAAGTCATGATCCGGTCATCGATTTGGCCGAACGCCTCATCGAAATGGCACCGGCGCCAATGTCGAAAGTATTCTTCAATAACTCAGGGTCGGAAGGGAATGATACGGTCGTCAAACTCGTCTGGTACTACAACAATGCTATTGGTCGGCCGGAAAAGAAAAAGATCATTAGTCGAATAAAAGGCTATCACGGCGTCACAGTAGCCTCTGCCAGCATGACTGGTTTGCCTAATAATCATCGTGATTTCGATTTGCCCATCGCAAACATTCTTCATACGTCTTGTCCGCACTATTATCGATATGGCGAGGAAGGTGAGAGTGAAGAGGATTTTGCGACACGTTGTGCTGCAGAACTTGAGTCGATGATCCTCGACGAGGGGCCGGAGACAGTGGCGGCCTTCATTGCCGAGCCGGTTATGGGCGCAGGCGGCGTCATCGTTCCGCCAAAGACTTATTTTGAAAAGGTTCAAGCTGTTTTAAATAAATACGACGTTTTGTTTATTGCTGACGAGGTAATCTGTGGGTTTGGGCGAACCGGCAATATGTGGGGTTCGGAAACTTATAATTTAAAGCCTGATTTGATCACTTGTGCGAAGGCCCTTTCATCCGCCTATCTGCCGATATCAGCGGTGATGATTAATGAGAAGGTTGCGGATGCCATTGTTAAAAATAGCGGCAAGATAGGCACGCTTGGGCATGGCTACACCTATATGGGGCATCCGGTTGCAGCGGCGGTCGCGTTGGAGACACTTAAAATTTATGAAGAGCGCGATATCATTGCTCACATCGGCGAAATAGCACCACAAATGCAGAAGAGATTGCAGAGCTATGCGGATCATCCGATGGTGGGCGAGGTTCGTGGTGTGGGGTTAGTTGGTGCACTTGAGTTCGTAAAGGATAAGGAAAGTAAGGAATCGTATGACCCTGCTGGCAAAGTTGGCGCCTTTCTCGTCAATCGAGCTAAGGATCATGGGTTGATCCTTCGGAATATTGTTGATTCAGTTGCGTTTTCACCGCCGTTAGTAATCACCGGGAAGGAATTAGATTCGGTTTTCGATCGCTTTGAGAAAGCCCTTGATGAGACGATACCCTTTGCAGCAGGACTTTAGGTCGCAGCGACGAACAAATAGTTTATGGTATGCTAATTAAATGTCTTAACCGATGTTATGCATTAGATCATGGACTACGAAAAATTCTTCGAGCAAAAGCTTGCTGCTTTGCATGACGAGGGGCGGTACCGAGTTTTTGCTGACCTTGAACGACAGTGTGGTGGGACGCGAGCGACCGTTCGGGAAGACGGGCAGCAGAGCGCTGTCACGGTATGGTGTTCGAACGACTATCTTGGAATGGGACAGAATGAAGACGTTTTAGAAGCCATGCGCGAAGCGCTTAATGTTTGCGGCGCAGGAGCGGGCGGCACCCGCAATATATCTGGGACCAATCATTATCACGTTTTGTTGGAGCGCCAGCTCGCAGATCTGCACTGCAAGGAAGCGGCACTGCTTTTCACATCGGGTTATGTAGCGAACGATACGACGCTCGCGACCATCGGTTCGATGATGCAATGCATCATTTATTCTGATGCTTGGAATCATAATTCGATGATTGAAGGCATTCGCCATGCCAATACGGAGAAACGCATCTTTAAACATAATGATCCGGCTGATCTGGAACGTTTGATCAAAGAAGACGATCCAAGCCGGCCAAAAATGATTGTATTTGAAAGTGTTTATTCGATGGATGGCGACGTGGCACCGATCCGTAAGTTCGTGGAAATCGCTGAGAAATATAATGCAATTACTTTTCTCGACGAAGTCCATGCAGTTGGCATGTATGGCGCGGGCGGCGGCATCGCTGATCAGGAAGGTCTCATGGACCGGGTCACCATTATTCAGGGTACTCTGGCGAAAGGTTTTGGCGTAGTTGGCGGCTATATAGCGTCTTCTGCAAATTTAATAGATGTCGTCCGTTCTTACGGTCAAGGTTTTATTTTTACGACGGCCATGCCGCCTGCGGTCGCAGCTGGCGCATTAGCGAGCATAAAATTGGTGCGGGGCGAGTACGGTAAAAAACTGCGTGCGCGTCAGCAGGAATGTGTGAAGAAACTCAAGGCGATGCTAATGGATGCCAGTATACCGGTAATGCCATCAGAGACACATATTGTTCCGGTTCCAATCGGAGACCCTCGGCTCTGTAAGCAGGCGAGCGATACCTTGATGGATGCCTATGGTATTTATGTGCAGCCAATCAACTATCCAACGGTTCCACGTGGCACGGAGCGGTTACGATTTACGCCGACGCCATTGCACAGCAACTCTGATATGGTACACCTTGTGCACTCCTTGCGAGAGGTTTGGAAGTTACTCGAATTAAGGGAAGCCGCCTGAGCAGTATATGCTATTGCGAATTATTCGCAAAAATGGTAGTTTGAAACTATGTACAGAGATAACACGCTCATTCCGACCGAAGCCATTCGATTAGCCGCCCTTGGCGCCTTGCTTGAAGGGGATCGGCGTTATTCGGATTTAGCTAGCGAAATTCGTAATTTTGTTGGCCATGTCGCTGGCCCATCTCTGGATTTGTTGGGCACCTCGCTCGAGGTTATGGGCTACGAGGGGCTGGCCGAATTGGAAGATGCGGAGGGGGAGGGAGGTGCCTTACTTCGTATCACGGATGAAGGTCGTAAGCAGTTTGTTACATTGATGACTTCGGGCATTCGCGCACCGGTCAACGATGTTACTAAACTCATCATCGCACTCAAGATGCGTTTTCTTAATTTATTAGATCGGGCCGATCGCCTGGAGCAGATCGAATTTATGCTTGAGATGACGGAGAATGAAGCAGCGCGGCTGCGAGATTTAAAAAATCATAATGCTAATGGCGGGTTTGCCAAATGGTTGGATTTCGAGATTGCCCAACTTGAGCAACGAATTGCATGGTTGAATAAGCTGGACTGCAAATCATAGCGAGCGTTCAGAACATTTTTTAATATTCATTTACGGAAAAACTATTCTGCTGCGACCGAACTAATTTCTTTATGATAGACACGCTTGATTGTATCGAGGTTAACACCTTCAATGCGAATGAGTTTGGTTGCGCCTTCGCGGCGCGGTGCGTGTAGATCACCAACATTGTAAAGATGCGCATCTCCCGGCATTAGTCGATAGTTCCGAGTGGCACGACATGTGCCTGGTTCATCTTCGTTTTCGGGCAAGTCGACAAATTCATAGTCGAACATTTCTGTTTGTCCTGCGACTTGTCCGTAAATTGCCCAATGTGCGCCATGATCATGCGGCTTTGACATGGCTTCCCGCTTATAGACGTGTGAACAAATAGCAAAGCCTAGTGTCTCATCTTCGTAAAGCACTGTCCGTGGTAAGTCATTGCTGTCCGGGAAAGTCTCTGAGACGAAATTTGGATCGACTAAGACTTTGCAAAGTAACACTCTGACTTTTTCCCGGCCAGCGATGCCGCAATCCTCCACTAGAATGTCGTGGCAATCATCAGCAAATTTTTTAAGTGTGTAGCCCATTGGAAACCCCATTCGAATTTTTGCTGCGGACTCGAGGATAGTGTATTGAAGCACGATGAAAAACAATTCACTTATGCCACATAGTATGGGGAAGACAAAAAGGAGTTAGTGGGTGGCCGATCATCAGTCCGATAGCCGCAATTTATTGAGGCAACGAGAAAATTTTCTTTCTAATGTTTTTGATTCCGGGCGCCCGGATGCGGTTAAAAAACAGCATGAAGGTGGCCGCCTCACAGCGCGAGAACGTATCACAACTCTCTGCGATGATGGCAGTTATCGCGAAATTGGAGATTTAGTCGAACCGGTGCGTGACACCGCGTTTAATGCCAACCTTGTTGCGCCAGCGGACGGCGTAATTATTGGAAGTGGGCAACTCGATGGACGCCCTGCGATCGTGACGGCGCATGATTTTACTGTACTTGGTGGTAGCTCGGGTGTTGTGGGTGCTGATAAAACTAATCGTGCCGTAAGTCTCGCAACTGACCGTGGTATGCCCCTGGTGATGCTTTTAGAGGGGGGTGGACATCGGATTCAGGATGGGCAGGATGCTCGACATTTTTCGCGTACCACCGGGATATTTGACAGGATGGCGCATTTGTCAGGTTGGTCGCCAATGGTGACAGCGTTACTTGGTGTCGGTTTCGCTGGGCCGACCAATTATTCATCGTTAGCAGATTTTGTAGTTATGGTTCGTGGTCAATCGACGATGGGTATCGCTGGGCCCGCGTTGGTAAAGGCTGGCACCGGAGAAGATATCGACAAAGAAGCGCTTGGGGGTGCCGAAACTCAAGTGGATAAAAATGGGATTGCTGACTTGGCGGTCGAAAGTGAAGCGGAAGCGTTTGAGGCGATACGGAGGTTTCTTTCTTACCTCCCGTCGAATTGCCAAGAGCCTTTGCCGGTCGTCGAAACCGACGACCCAGTGGAGCGAGTGAGTGAGGAGCTTTTGGATATCGTTCCCGCAAACCTGAGGAAGCCATACGATATCCGAGAGGTTATTGGAGTGATTTCAGATAAGGACTCCGTCTTTGAGATCAAACCAACCTACGCAGCGAATATCGTTACAAGTTTTGCGCGGCTAAACGGTAAACCTGTTGGCTTTATCGCCAACCAACCCATGAGAATGGCAGGAATGCTTGATGCCAAAGCGTGTGAGAAATCAGCACATTTTATTGCGCTCTGCGATGCGTACGGCCTGCCCCTGATTTTTTTGGTCGATGTTCCGGGGTTTTCAATTGGTTCTGCCGCAGAAAAATCTGGTCTCGGCCGGCGAAGCGGTCGTGTGTTTTATGAGTTATCCCATGCGACGGTGCCACGTATCTCAATTATTCTTCGAAAAGGATATGGGGCAGGATATTTTGCCATGGCTGGGGGGCGCAGTTTTAATGCTGATGCATGTGTTGCCTGGCCGACGGCGGAAATCTGTGCAATGTCAGTTGAAGGCGCGGTCGATGTTGCATACCGTCGCGATTACGAAGGTGCGGATGACCCAGTCGCACGGCGTCAGGAATTGATCGACACTTTTAAGGGACAGCTTGGAGCGTTGCGGGCGGCAGAACATTTTGGGATCGATACAGTGATTGACCCAAGAAAAACGCGTTCGTTTATAATAGAGACCTTAGCGGATTGCCCAGCTCGGCGGCGCAGCACGCATCCACCGAAGTTTCGCTCCATTTCACCAATCTAATGATGTCTGCTAGTAAACATGTTGACCGCCAGTAACGAAAACTTCCGTCCCGGTAACGTAGCCAAAATCAGGTGAGCATAGCTGGTAGACGCAGCCAGCCACTTCGTGGGGTGTTCCCATACGGTGCAAGGGTATTCGGTTGATTAACGGCTCATATTCTTCGCCAATCATTTCCGTTTCAATTTCACCCGGTGCAACTGCATTAACGCGCACCCCGAGCTCCGCAAACTCTACGGCTAGTTCTCGCGTAAGCGCTGATAGCGCCGATTTTGAGGTTGAATATGCAGATCCAGCAAAAGGATGGATGGCGTGCCCTGCAATTGACGTGATATTTACTACAGCACCACCTTCGGCTTTGGCACCACGGCCTAATGCAGCAGCAAATCCGCGGCATAACATAATAGGGGCAAAGAGGTTTAAGTCATAGACGTGTCGCCACCCATCAATATCTCCATTGAGACACCCAAGTCGCTCTTTGAAGGTGGTCTTTGGAGAAACCGCAGCATTATTGACGAGAGCATTCAGCGGCGTGTCTCCAATTACCTCATTAGCCTGTTCGATGAACGCCCTCACGGAAGATTCATCTGCGAGGTCTGTTGGAATATGGATTGCCCAGTTGGGGTCTCGCCGACAAGCTTCTGGCACTTGATCGCGTGAACAGGTAATTATCCGCCAGCCTTCATTAGAAAACCGCATTACCGTTGCATGACCGATGCCCCGGCTGGCACCTGTTAAGACAACTGTTTTGGTATTTTCTGACATGTGGCGATACTATCCTATATGGGCACACTTTGCAGCCTGGTCACTTTAATTCAGTTCTCGCAAAAGCGAAGGTCGTTCGAACGCGAAAATAGTTGCTCTTACCAACTATTGCGTAGTTCACGAAGCTTAAGGAATACTTCCTTTGCATCCGGCTTCGATGACAGATCGGGAAATTCCTCCCGAAGTTTTTCGATGATTTCCGGGTTATGCAAACGGAAGAAGGTGTTAACTTCTTTTTCCTGACCAAGGGTGGTGATCATTGCATTATCTGGATCGTGAGAGCCTTCCAATTCATCCAGCAAATTCTTGGCTTTTGTATTATTTGGTTCTCGGTTCAATGTGAACTCTAAATTGTTAGTAATATAATCATGGCCTGGATAGATCAGGGTGTTGTCTGGCAGCTTTGAAATCTGACCAGTGAATGTGGCATATAGTTCCGCTGGGTGTCCGCCATTATGACAATTACCCGCACCGGCATTGAACATTGTATCACCGCAAATGAGTGCTGGTTGATCTGTATGGGATAAGAGGCATACATGGCTCATCGTGTGGCCTGGTGTATCAAGCGATTCTAATTCAACCGATTTACCGACTTTTACGGTATCGCCAGCTCCGAGACCAATATCAATGCCAGGAATTTTATCCTTCGCATTCTTATGCGCGAGGAGTTTAGCTCCTGTTGCTGCAACCATAGCCTTGTTGCCGCCTGTGTGATCGCCGTGCTCGTGGGTGTTTAAAATTTGAGTAATATTCCAGTCGTTCTTCTGAGCGGCGGAGAGGCATTTCTCGTAGTCAAGTGGGTCGATTGCCAATGCTTCGCCCGTATCCGGACAGACGATTACATAATTGAAATTCCGATAGGCGTTTCCGGTCCAGACTTGTTCTACTATCACGGTAAAACTCCAAAATTTTAATGTGTTGAAATCATTGTAACGGCTTTTGATGAAAACGCTAAGTTATGATTATCACTGACCGTTGAATTCTGGTGGCCGTTTTTCGCTAAATGCCCTCTGACCTTCCACATAGTCATTGCTTAGATAGCAGGCCTCGACTGCGGCGTCACAGGCAGCAATATTTCGGTCATCCGGGTTCTTGATTAATTCATTCACTGTGATTTTCGCCGCAGCGACCGAAAGTGGGGCGTTCTGCGCAATCCCGGCGGCATAATCTTTGACGAATTCATCAAGTTCATCGGCTGGAACGACATGATTGATCCAGCCGATCGCTTTAGCCTCCTCAGCAGTGTAGTAGCGACCGGATGCCAAGATTTCCTTAGCATTACGCGGGCCGAGGTTCTGCACCAGGCGGCTCACGTCAGTGACCGGATAACCTAGTCCGATACGGGCTGGTGTTATAGCAAAGCGAGAACGGTCGGATGCAATTTGGATATCACAATCTAAAGCAACCTCCGCCCCACCTCCCACGCATACACCGTCGATACGTGCGATAACAAACTTTGGCGAATTACGTAACGACGAGGTGGTCGCATGTTCGTATTTAGAATAAAGAGCTCGTTGTTCCGGTGTGCTGCGATATTCTCCGAATTCCGAGATATCCGCGCCAGCTGAGAAGGCTTTATCACCGGCACCCGTCAGTATAATTACACGCACATCCGGATCGTTTTCCAGTACAGCCATTGCGTTAGAAAAATCCCGCCACATTTCAAAACTGATGGCGTTGCGTTTGTTAGCTTGATTTAGCGTTAGTGTTCCGATCCCGCCGGCTTTTTCGATTTTTAGTTTTTTGGTAATTGTCATCGTTGCAAATTCCTTCTGTTTTATTCTGCTGCGGGTTTAGTCGGAAGAGTTTCGGTACCGTTAAAACTATCGTCTGATATATGCGCTCGTCTTATGAAGTACGAACTCCCATCTTGCAAACATAGGCGAATAAATCGAATGGCCGAAGTGGAAGTGCCAAAAAAGTACATTGGTCTCGTCTTTTTGACTAATTTCAAGGTTTGTTGCGAAAGCTGATATTTAAAATAATCAAAACACCAATTGACTATTGGCTTGATTTTTATGCTATCGATCAAATTGTAAGTCGTGTTTTATGGCGGTTTTTGCTGAGAATCTGTGTATTAATCACAGGCGTGGCTCTGAATTCAAGAGCGAGGCGAACCTTCAATTTAATGAGTGACTTAGTACAGATCAAATTCGCACTTTAGAAAGAAACAGTGTATTCAACCTTGGACTAGAAGCTGAAAGAAACAAGAACAGCTTTTATTAACGTTTTAGAGAAAACTAACCTCTTTAGAGAGAGGAGGGATAATTGGCTGGAACTTTCTCGCTCGGTATCGATATCGGGGGCACCTTCACGGATATCGTCGCGTATGATCAAGCGACGGGAGAGATCGTAAAGGCAAAAGAACTGACGACGCCGGATGACCCATCCCGCGGTGTCATTACTGGTATACGCAACCTTCTTGGTGTCGATGAAACCAATGCGGAAGATTTTAGCCGCGTGGTCCATGCGACCACATTGTTTACCAATTCCATTATCACTCGCGATGGTGCAAAGACCGGGATGTTGACAACAGCGGGGTTCCGCGATGCGGTGGAAATTGGCCGAGAACGGAAATTTGAACTTTACGATATTTTTATTTCGAAACCTGAACCGTTGGTGCCTCGAGATCTGCGTGCTGAAGTACCGGAACGCATTGGACCGAACGGAGAAGTTCTGACGCCAATTGATCTCGATGCGTTACGCCAGAAAGTTAATAGGCTTGTGGCAGAGGGGGTTGAATCTGTCGCGATCATATTCCTGCATTGCTATGCAAATCCGGCTCATGAGGATGCCGCCATCGAAGTTATTACCGCTGATCACCCTGACCTTTTTGTATCTGCATCACACGATATTTCACCTGAGATCCGCGAATACGAACGCAGCTCTACGACTGCGGCCAATGCCTACGTGAAGCCGTTGGCTCAGCGTTATCTGGATAACTTAGTAACGGAAGCGAAAAACTTAGGGGTGAAGGCACCATTCTTTATGATGCTCTCGAACGGAGGGTTGACGCATATCGAAGAGGCTAAATCGCGACCTGTATTGATGTTGGAATCGGGGCCGGCTGCGGGCGCCCTTGTCGCTGCCCATTTTGGTGGTGCGGCGGGTGAAAAAAACATACTTGCCTTCGATATGGGTGGAACGACTGCCAAGCTTGCGATGGTTGAGAATGGCCGGCCGCATGTTGCATATAGTTTCGAAGCTGCACGCGAAAAGCGTTTTGGAGTTGGAAGCGGATTACCCATAAATATTTCAACTATCGAGTTAATCGAGATCGGTGCCGGCGGGGGAAGCATTGCTCATGTCGATGCGATGGGATTACTGAAGGTTGGCCCGCGGAGTGCAGGTTCCGAGCCAGGACCAGTCTGCTATGGGCGCGGTGGCTCTGAGCCTAAAGTAACAGATGCCGACCTGTTGCTTGGGTATTTAAATCCTGAATTTTTTGCAGGTGGGAGTATTCAGATTGATAGAGATGCGGCTTCAACGGCTATGGTGCCTTTGGCGAGCTCATTGGGGCTTTCTGTTCCCGAAGTGGCCTGGGGTATTCATGATGTAGTGAATGAAAACATGGCGTCGGCGGCGCGTGTTCATATTGCGGAGCAAGGTCATGATGTCAGGGAATTCACGTTACTCGCAACCGGCGGTGCCGGGCCTGTGCATGTATACTATGTAGCTAAGAAATTGGGTCTCAAACGTCTGATATGCCCGGCCTCTGCAGGTGTGGCGTCTGCACTTGGATTATTGATCGCCCCTGCGCGTGTCGACCGGACGGGTACGGTAGCGCAACGATTTAGCGAAATAAATTGGCAGGAACTGGAGGCGCAATACAAAGTCCTCGAGGCTGATGCGAGTGTAGTGATAGAAGAAACGGGATTTACTCCCGCAGAGGCAGTTGTAACCCGTCTTGCGGATATGCGGTTTGCAGGACAAGGATTTGAAATAATCCTAGAATTACCCGACGGTCCTTATAATGAGGATTCTGCGACCTTACTGCGGGAAACTTTCGAGGAAGTTTATCGAGAAACTTTTGCCAGAACACCACCCGATGTGGAACCCGAAATAATAAATATACGGGTGTCAATGACAGCTGAGGTTTCTGGTGTAAATGTGAATGCCGATGCAAATAGTGCTGTGTTAGATCCAAAGAGAGGATCGCGTCTGGCTTATTTTCCAGAGAATGGCGAGTTTCTAGAAACGACAGTGTATAATCGAAACGCCATGGCACCTGGGTATCAATTCTCAGGACCGGCTATCATTGAGGAAAGTGAGTCTACATTAATACTGGGTTCGGATGCTGAAGCGCGTGTTGATAATCAATTAAACCTAATCGTCGATCTTACGAAGGAGCGATAGAGTATGCCAAATGATGCATCTGATAGCGCTAACACGTCCTTCGACCCCATCACTCTTGAAGTTCTGTGGACCCGTCTTGTCTCGACAGTTGATGAAGCGGCAGCAGCGCTAGTGCGCACCTCTTTTTCTACAGTTGTGCGCGATAGTCACGACTTTTCCTGTGTTATAACTGACGCATCAGGACGCTCGCTCGTTCAGGCGACTGACAGTATACCGTCGTTTATCGCAACCCTACCGGCAACGATAAAACATTTTCTCGAGGTTTATCCTGCGGAAGAGCTTAAGCCGGGTGATGTACTAATAACAAACGATATCTGGATGGGTACTGGTCATCTTCCAGACATTAGCGTTGGTAAGCCTATATTCCATCATGGGAAACTTATTGGATTTGCTGGATCGACGGCGCACGCTCCCGATATCGGAGGAAAAATCCGATCGCCGGAACCTCGCGAGGTATTCGAGGAAGGTTTTCAGATCCCCATTATGAAATTAATGAGGGCGGGCAAAGTCGACGAAACATTTTTACGTTTGCTGCGTCAGAATGTGCGAGCACCGGATGAGGTGGTTGGGGATCTTTATGCTCAACTTACAGCGCTCGATTTAATGGAGAGGCGTGTAAGTGACGTGATGACCCAATACGATCTCCACGATTTGACGTCACTTGCATCCGAAATTCAAAATCGCTCCGAACGGGCTATGAGGGCGGCGATCCGTGAATTACCGGATGGGACTTATACGAACGAGATGCCCACGGATGGCCTCGACGTGCCCGTCACGTTAAAGGTGGCGGTTACTATAGACGGGGAAGAGGTGCGCGCAGATTATACGGGTTCGAGTCCCCAAGTCGGCAAAGCCATTAACTGTGCCATGTGTTACACATACGCCATGACGGTCTACGCGATAAAATGCGCTGCCGCTCCAGACTTACCGAATAATGAGGGTTCGGTGGCACCGATCTCAGCGTTTGCCCCTGAGCGCACGATTGTCAATCCGCTCTTCCCCGCATCTGGCGGCTCGCGGGCTCTTATTGGCCATTTCTTGCCGGCATTGATTTTTGGTGCTTTATCTGAAGTGGTTCCGGACCGGATCATGGCAGGAACCGGCTCACCACTTTGGTGTGTCAACCTCGCCGGGGTTAAGCCTAATGGTAAGCCGTTTGCTAACCTATTCTTCTTTAATGGCGGAATGGGTGCGACGCATCGCACCGATGGGCAGAATTGTCTCAGTTGGCCCTCGAATATATCGTCCACTCCGACCGAAGTAATCGAACAGTTATCTCCCATGCGAATTCACCGACGAGCCTTCCGTGCCAATTCAGGAGGTAAGGGTCAGTATCGTGGCGGTCTTGGACAAGAGGTTGAATTTGAGTTTTTGAATGAGAATCCAGCGGCGCTTGCAATGTTGGCTGAAAGAACAAGAACCTCTGCTCCCGGAATTGGACGTGGTGAGGAGGGCGCACTTGGAAAGTTAGAAATTAATGGCGTCAATGTTGATCCCAAGGCGCAACATATTGTGCAAAAAGGAGACCGCCTAGTATTAGCCACACCGGGTGGGGGGGGCTACGGCGATAGGACAGACCGGGAAGTTACTGACATGGAGCGCGATAAAACCTTGGGCTATGTTGGAGAACGATGATGGCTGAGACGGCTCTTGAACATGTGACGAAAAGTCTAGAACGGGCGGCGGCGCAGAACGATGACCTAAAGACCTTCATTACGATCACGCGCGAGCAAGCCCTTACCGACGCGGTGAAATCTGATGAGGCTGCTGCGGAGGGACGATGGCTCGGCCTTCTCCATGGCATGTCCATGGCGGTCAAAGACAACATCGATACAGCTGGCATTCGCACCACAAGCGGCGCGAAATTTTGGTCCGAACGGGTTCCGAATGATGACGCAACAGTTGTTAAGCGTTTGAAGGCCGCTGGCGCTGTCATCGTTGGTAAGTCGACGCTTGGTGAGCTGGTTTTTGATGTAATGTCGCATAACCCTGTGGTGGGACATGCGAAAAATCCATGGGATAAGGAACGTAGTCCGGGAGGATCGAGCGGAGGTTCGGCAGCGGCACTCGCGGCAGATATGTGTGCAGGGGCACTTGGTTCCGATACCGGTGGTTCGGTTCGTATCCCTGCAGCATTTTGCGGTGTTTCCGGGTTACGACCGACGCACGGTGCGGTATCGAACACGGGAGCAACCCCGGTAAGTGTTGGAAATGATACCATCGGCCCAATGGCAAGGCGCGTGGAAGATGTAGCACGAATTTTTGCAGTAATAGCCGGTTACGATGCTACTGACCCGCATTCTATTGACCACGACTTTGGCAATTTTCTGCCGCGTCTTCATGACGGTGTAAAAGGAATGACAATCGGGTTGCCAAGGAATTATTTCTTTGAAAATGTTGATTCTGAGATTGACGTCCTTGTTCGTGAAGGAGCCGCGGTATTTGAACGACTGGGTGCCGAATTTGTAGAGATTGATATGCCTGGGGCGGAAGAGGCGCAGCCGCAGGCGGCGATCCAGATTTACTGCGATGCCGCGAACTACCATCGACGACGCCTCGAAAGTGAACCGGAATCTTTTAGTAAACCCGTGTTCGAAAGAATGTCTCGTGGCCTCGATATTAAGGGTGTAGAATTAGCTTCAGCGCTGCGGTTTAAGGAACAATGGATGCGGACCGTGGAAGAAGTTTTTGACACTGTCGATATGATTTTATGTCCAACCACTCCGATCCTACCGTTATCACTCGAAGATACACCCGATTTACATGAATTGACGGCGCGTGCTGCTAGCCTTACTTACCCCGGTTCTCTTGCGTCGATACCTGGGTTGTCGTTACCGTGTGGCTTCACAAAGTCAGGTTTGCCAGTCGGGCTACAATTACAAGCGGCCTGGTGGAATGATCCACTCTTGTTGCGGGCTGGATGCGCGTATCAGTCAGAAACGGTTTGGCACGAGGGCCGGCCGAGTTAGCGGTAACTATACCCCATACTCTTGGTATACTCTTGGCTTCATCGGTGATTGGTTTTTACACCACTCCATGTTTGCTTGTTGCAGAGGTTCGTGGTGTCTTGAGCATAGAGTTAATTTCTGCTGATGGCTGTTAAAAGCCGGCATCTTCTGCCACGTTTCGCCGATGGTGAAATCTATATGAGATCGGGCCAAATAAAAAGCATACGTAGGCTCTTACAAATCGGAAATCGTGACCTCGGTGAGTCCGAGGCCGGGACCACTTGGAACCTGCATCATGCCGCCATTTATGTTTGGTTTAACTGCAATGTCTCTAGCATAAAACCGCCCGAGACTCAGTCCGCATGCAGGAAGGGGTGCGGGTAGAATAGCGGCCCCATGGAGACTTGCTGTCAAGCCGATGGCTGTTTCAAGGCTCGAGGTCATCACTGAGGGTATGCTGGCGGCTTCGCCCATTTGAATTATCTCGACAGCGCGGTCAAATCCTCCGACCGCCTGGCTCTTAAGAATCAGTAGATCAGTTGCCCCTGCATCGATGATCTGTTCGGTAATCTCAATAGTTGTGACTGATTGGTCGAGTGCAATTGGTATGGGACTTTGTTCCTTCAAGCGCGCAAATCTCTCCAAATTCGCCAATGTATATGCAGATGGTATAGGTTCCTCGCAATATTGGATGTCGTAAGTCGCCATATGTTCCAGGCGACTCAGTACATTTTCTGGTGTCCATGCCTCGTTCGGGTCTAACCGGAGCGTTGCATCGGGAAATGCCGCCCGAATAGCTGCAACACGTTGGTTGTCCATTGAATGATCATCAGTGCATTTGATTTTAAATGTCTGGATACCTTGATGCCAAATTTGAGTGCATCGCTCTACCAGGGCCACCGGTTCGGCTTCACCCACCAACCCGTTCACAGGAACTTCGGTGACAGGTGACCGCCAACCCTTACCTAAAAAATCAGCAAAGGAGATTCCTTGTGCGGCCGCCTTTGCAGTAATCCAAGCCGTCGTAATACCAGTCCTAATACGTGGTGCTATGTTACGGGCATCGAGTTGCTGGATGAAATCTTCGCTGTAAGGGTTCAAGTCTTTTAAATTGTCGAGAGCTTCCGCCTTAAGTTTTTTCCCATCGACCGGCAGGGGTGGTGGCGGGGCGGTTTCTCCCCATCCGATAGCGCCATCTAGATCAATTCTAAAAATTAGGCCTGCCCTCGAATACTGAATTCCTTTCGTCCATCGATAGGGAGTTGCGAGCGGTAAATTGAAAGGATAAATGCTAATCATTTAAACCTGTCCCTGGTAAAGATAGCCTGGCTATTAATGAGCTAAGCGAGCGAAATGAATATACTTGTTCGTGCATCCTGTTTGAAAATTAGCTTAACATAAATTTATAAGATTACTTCATGCGGCAAAATTTGGAATGCATCGTGTTGTGTGATTTTCGTCTTATGGAGCAGAACTTGGGCTTCAGGCCTGAGTAGTCGTTGCAAAATATAATTCAGACCGTTAGTTCCGAAGCATCTCAATTGGTTCGCAGAATACGGTTTTGATAAATTCGTTTAGATCGCCCATTAGATCAGATGCTCGATCACTGAAAATTCAGCATGAAGCCGGCCTGATCCGTTGGCTTAATATTTCTTTTAACTTTACTGAATTACTTTAAGCCCCCGAAGGCTTGCGTTGCTGTTGTCGGCGCGGGATACATGTCAGCAATTGAATAATGAAAGATTGGAGAGAGTGGAATGGCGTACGGTCCCTTTGATTTGAACGGGAAAACTGCTCTAGTGACAGGCGGCAACGGTGGTATTGGTCTTGGCATGGCCGACGCGATGGCGCAGTCCGGCGCGAATGTGTGTATTTGGGGAACGAACGTAGAGAAAAACGCTGCGGCTCTCGAGCAGCTTTCGGCTCATGGGACGGAAGTTGAAGCAATGATTTGCGATGTTTCCGATGAAGCTCAGGTCGAAGCACGGTTTGCCGATACTGTGAGCCGTTTTGGAAATCTACATGGTGTATTCGCTAACGCTGGTGTAAGCGGCGGCCGCGAGCAAGTGCCATTTGTTGAAATGACTACCGAACGTTGGCGCCATATAGTTGGTGTAAACCTCGATGGCGCTTTCTATACCTTCCGTGCTGCTGCTAGACATATGATTGATCATGGTGAGGGTGGCCGCATTGCCGGCACGGCAAGTCTGGCTGCGCTCTCGGGGGCGGCGCGGAACGAACATTATGCCGCGACCAAAGGTGGAATGGTATCAATGATATATGCTATGGCAGTGGAATTGGCTCGCTTCGGAATTACCGTGAATGCTATTCTGCCCGGTTGGATAGAGACCGCGATGACAGAGCGCGCCTTTAACTGGGAAAAATTTGCGAACAATGTCATGCCTCGT
>PBOZ01000110.1 GCA_002724555.1 Rickettsiales bacterium | reverse complement strand
TTGATTTCTGGATAATCTTTTGCAAATTGTCTTTTAGCTCTTTTGGCTAGTGCTTTACCAGCATCAGACATCGAGTTATAGTCTGCACGTGACCTGCCAGGATCCCAGCGCGCAGTCCCTAGATAACCACCTTCAGCAATAATTGATTCTCTAATAAGCTTTCTAAGTTGTCTTTTTGTAATTTTCATTTTACCAATCCTTACAAGCCCAATAACCAGCAGTATCCCAATCTTTTTTCATATTTTTGTCTTCGCAGTTATGCCTTGATCTAAAATTCTTTTTGTTTTTCTTCTTATCACTATTATTACGCATCTTAGCATCACCAAAACGAATTATTTTTTCCTTATCAGAATCCGGATCACAAGCTTTTACCACTTTTTGTTTCTTTCCATGCCCGGTTTCACCATCTTTGATATAGCGTGGACTATTACATTTCATTCGATCTTTATCTTGTTCTTGAATGAAACTGAGGAGTTCTTCTAAGACCTTATCATCTTCGTTATCTTCACTCTCTTGGGCAGCCTTCCAAGCTTTTTCATCAGGGTAATCGTCATCACCTGGCTTAGCTGGCGGTCGACCCTCTTTTCTCTTATTGTGAACATTTTTCCAGAGACTCTCTTCAAGCATTGATTCTCGAATGATTAATCTTAATTGTCTTTTAGTAAGTTTCATTTTCTTCTTCCATCCGGAGGAGGTCGACGTACCGGGATCGGAACCGGTTCAGGTTGGTTAGCGATACCAAGCCATTCGCTTAATTTATCTAACCAGCCATTAATCTTATCGATCATTATCTTATCCTATTCAATATATACATATCACTTCTTAGAGCGATAATCACTTAAATAAATAACTTTGCCCTTAACAGTTTCAGACCCGGCAGGGTCCGGCCCACCTGCTTTTTTATCGTCACTATCTGGAGACTGCCCCTCGAGCGGCCGAACCTGTCGGCCGCCTCTTTCGGGCCGAACCGAGGAAACCCACCAGGGTACACTAGATACCGCATGTACAGGAATTATAGGAATACTCATCCACTTCCAATACATTACTCAGAAACCCCATACGGGTCCAGGAGAACCGACATCCAGCCCAACCCATGAATACCATGCACCAATATCGAAGTACCGGCCTCGTCATCCACCCCACGGCAAGCAAACCGAAGATCACCACCAACCTGCCTATCCATGCGACCAATATCCGCCTCTGCATCTACGGCATCCTGGTTGAAGTCAGCATCTCCATATATAAAAGGGCGCACATCCTCAACATCGCTATACTCCCTTATACCCAAATCAAGCATATTCTCGTTTATATTGCGTGAGAAGCTATCGTGGACCTCACGCGCGCCGGCCTCCGTCCGACTGTTGTTGAGGGTTGTCACGCCATTCTCGTCCGGTTCGCCCCAGATATCGAAACTATCGATGACAGTCATCTTGGCACCCGGCCCTGTAATTCTTTATACTGATTGAGTAAGTCTGTAATATCTTTAAAGATTAGTTGCATCTCTGGACTGACTATTGGCAAATTACCGTTTACCTCTGTTAAGAGAGTTCTTACGCCGACCAAGTCTTCCATCTCTTTTTTAATAGTCTTTCCGTCTTCGGGAGTGAGTGCCCTAGACTGCATTTCGGTTAGTATATCCCTAGTAAGGAAAAGAGGTCCTGTCTGCGTTATCATTTCTAGAGGATCCATTACCACTCCTGCATTGCTGAATCATATCCTGCCCGGTACTCCTCGCTTGCGTCTTCTGGAGGGGTTATGCCCTCGCTCGCGTCTTTACTACCGGCACGGTAATCTGGGTGATCGGCAAAGGTATCCGGATCCTGCGCGGGATGGGATCTCTTTGGGCCTCCCCCGGGAGCAAATCCAGCTAATGCTTCTTCTAGCTCGTCTTCACTGTCTGGTTCGACAAGAAGATCATCGTCTTCTTTAGCCTTATCTCCAGCAAACATAGATATGAGACCCATAATAGCCTTGAGCTTTCCCGCCTCGTCTAGATGCATTCCCATTTCTTGCTTAATAGACTCTCTAATAATCCTACGTAGTTCACTCTTCTTTAATCTCATTATATATCCAAACGTGTTGTTGTACTAGTAATTATTATTCGCGCGCGTAAAGGTTAAAACAGCTCCGATTTTCCCGAGAAAAATTTTTGACTTCTGGGCATTTCCGGTTTTAAACTGCCGTCGAAAAAAGGGGTTTAGGTTTGAAAATTCTCAGAAAAAAATTTTACATGCACTTAGGCACCACCCCCGCAGAGATGCCCCACAGAGCCGTACAGGGGGCCTATGAGGGGGCCCAAAAGGCCCCAAAAATGGGGCCCAAAGTGGGGCCCAACCAGGCCCCTAAAAGAGGCCCCCTATTCGGGCCCCCTTTCTGTTACATTTAGTATACAGATTAATGTATTATGTAACAAATAAATAAAATATTAAATGTAACAGTTACCGACAGTCAGCGACCTTGTTCCACATGTAGGCCTTCACAATGACTCGCCTTACAGCCTTATGGACCAGACGGCCGACACACCGGAGCGCATCATCTACTGGGTATGACCTGTTGACTGGTCGGCCTTCCATATCTACTACGTTCTTATACTGTCTCTTCTCTCTTAGGCGGTTGAACATACACATCACTCTCTCGCTATACTGGTTTGTTTAATAGATTTTAGTTTATGCCGCACCGGAGTTAAATGCCCAGTGCTGGATCGAGCTTATCTAGGAGATCACAGAGTTGTACCCATTCCTTCCTTGCAGCCTCTACTGCTTCAGGAAACGGACTCTCTTGAGAGATAATATGCCACCGCTGCGCTGCTTCAGAGAGATTCTGAACTAGTGTCTTCAACTCAGCGGGAGTAAAAATAAAACTGTGAACATGAGACATAGGGGATTATCCTATATTGCGGGTTGAATATAGCGCCAATCAGCACTATCAATTGGGAGAATACGTCCTTGGAACAGGGCGTAACGGTTGGACCATTCACATCTATTAATAGAACCGCCTATCTCCTGGCGCGTCCCTAAATAGAGAGCATAAATTTCATCTTCACCGATGGTTGTTAGGGTACCCTTAAATACTCCTAGCGTAGGTGGATTAGCAAAGACCATCATCCACTTGCAGCCAGGCTTTGGCTGCAGCCACATCCCTCTAACTAACTCTTTTACTTTCATGCCGCCTTGGACAGCGCATCAGCATTAATAGCGATAACGGTGTCCTTAGCACCAGACATCCAAGGCTCAGTCGTACCGTGAGGAGTAATGACCCAACCACGACGGAGGCGAGTAGGACCAGGGTTAGGAGCGTAACCATCAGTCAGGATGATGTAACCATCGAAACGGTGCTTGTTCTTTTCAGCGTGCTTCGAAGGTGCCTTAAAGCAGGTACCGCCGCAGCGAGTACGGTGTGCTTCTGGAGTCCGACCACCGCGCCAGGTCGTCTCACTGTCTTCATCTACCTCAGTATCGAAGTGGAAGGTA
Source organism: Rickettsiales bacterium (assembly GCA_002724555.1). GTDB lineage: Bacteria > Pseudomonadota > Alphaproteobacteria > UBA8366 > UBA8366 > UBA6544. The sequence continues at coordinate 4,996 of PBOZ01000110.1, read as the reverse complement.
GTGAACTCAATCCGGTTTGCGAGGTTTGCCAGTTCTCCGAAGAGGAGTTCCAGCTCATTATTACCAACCGAACCCGACTGGTCAATGTAGACTGCAATCGAAGCAGTGTAACTACGCTTGAAACCGCTGTGAACGCCAGGGTACTTCTTGTTAAGACGCTTCCTGGAGCTACGACGATCTGCTCGCCGTGTCATTCCGCAGAACCGCTTAAGCAGCTGTTCCCAGGGAACTTCCTTAGAGATCATCTTCCGAATGATACCGCGAGCTTCACCGCTAACCGATCCCCAGGAACCCTTTGCATCGCATTCCTTGGCAGCATCTTCTACGGCTTGCTTAATCTTACCCTTGACCAGCTCCTTGTCTTCATCAGACATGTCGCCCCAGCCTTCGTGGTCATCCATGAGTCCGGGAATACCTTCTCCACCGGGCTGACCCTGCTGTTCCAGGTCTTTCTTGATGTCTTCGTTCTGCATGAACAGTGTGAAGTACTCTTCAGAGCTCAACCCAACCGGCAGCTGCTCGATGAAGTCGCTCATCCGCTGGTAGCGTTCCATCGCCTCCGGGGACATTTTTTCTTTTTGTTCAGCAGTCAGTTCAGTGAATGCCTCACCAGGAATAATACCGCAGTTGGGGAGGAATTCTCGAGGAATCAGGCTGTTGATAGCACAGTCAGTAGCGTAGTTCCAGATGATGTGTGGATCGTGCTTACGTTCCGTACAGTGCTCAAAGACGAGGTGGAGACATTCGTGAATCATCAGTCCCTTGACCTTGTCCTTACCTTCTGTAAGCAGCGACGTGAGGAAATGAGGATTCCAAACCATGGTGACATAACCATCGCGGACCATAACTCCAGCAGTTGGAATGGTGTCCTCTTTCTTCTTGGTAATGCCGCGCAAGACCTTGGAGTAGAAAGGTTCATCCCACATCAGGTTGATGAGGTGAGGTTCGATGTCGAATGCAGCTGCCTCAGCGTCCGTGACTCCGTGCTTGTTGGGAGGGGTGAGGTCGACTGCGGTGCCTTTATCTTTTGCCATGTGAATTCCCTTTCCTTATAGTACTATTATACTATAAATAGCGCCTTTTTTTACAGAATGAATTTAATAAGGTGAACTTTCTTTTTGCCTGCGGCTGACTTCGTTCTTCGCCATCTCAATCAGCTTCCGCATCCGCTTTTCACCGTCTGTATCGCGCCTCAGTTTGTATTTATCAGCATACTGAGTAAATGCTGTAATTGCTTTAGCCAGCTCATCATCCGGCATATTCTGAAAATATTGTTGGTACATCAAGTCTTCATACTTCTCGGGGGGTTATACAGGTTTGGCCGGGTCTCCCCGGCCTGTTAGGGTTTACTTGAGGTTTCGGCTAGCCTGGACAGCGGCAACAACCTGCTGTCCCATCTTCTTGTGCAGCTTCTGGATGTTGGGGAGGTTGTTCGAACCGCTCATCCGGTTCCAAAGCTGAACCATCAGCTCTCCACCAAGGTCGATTCCGAACTGCGCAACCCGGTTAGCCTGCTTAGCGGACCAGGCATTTTCCTTACAGTGGTCAGCCAGCTTGTCGATGACGTTGTTGATCGTTCCGGCCTGCTGAGCCTTGAGCTCTTCACCGGTAACCCGACCTTCCAGGACGTCTTCAGCCGTGATTACCTTTTCGTACTCCTTGACGAAGTTGACGAAGGCGATCGCAGCCTCAGCACCGACCATTCCAAGTGCCATGGCGTAGAATCCTTCCGGAGTCTGCGAGCCAGCGAACTTGGTGGCATCCCAGCCAGCGAACTTGAGAGCCTCATCCAACCGGTGCCAAGAGGCAGGAGTGGGAAGGACAGCGCCAGACTCAGCACCAGCCGGGTCAACGCGCCAGTGAGCAGGTTCCTGACGAATGAACTCAACCAGAATCTCGTCGATTCCGTTTGCCTTAGCCCACTCAATCCAGCCAGCGTGGCTAGGCTCGAGGTCACAAACCCAGAAACGACGGAGCAGCGCCGGGTCCATGTCAGTAACATCGTATTCGTTACCAACGTTTACCGCAGCGTAGATTTCCGTTTCCGGGTGAAGCCGGTGAGGGATTCCTTCCGCGTCGTTACCGAGCTCTCGGTCCAGACAAATCTGGAAGAAGGCCTGCATAACTGCCGGCAACGATCGATTCAGCTCATCGAGCATGAGAACGCAAGGCTCATTACAGGCTCGAGCAAACCAACCGGGGACGCACATTGTGGCGACTCCCGTCTTCTTCATGCCTTCCAGGTCAGGATAACCGACGACATCACCTTCCGACATCGTGGAACCGCGAACATCGATGAAGACCTTAGCCTTATCTTCCGCCAGTTGGCGGACGACGTGAGACTTACCGATACCGGTCGGTCCGCGAAGCAGCCGCGCGATGTGAGGAGGAAGAAGGGGAGCGACGGTCTTGAAGGTTTTGATGTCCATGTAGATTTTCTCCGAGAGAGTGGGTGTGTTCCTTACCTTGCTTACATTATTATTATACTATAAGTAGACCCTTTTTTTACAGAATGAATTCTTTTTTTTTATTTTTTTTCTACATTTTCCAGCACTCGACAAACTTCTTCCACCATCCAGTCTGGCCAGCCCAAATCTTCTTCCAAGACGTGGCGGTCTGCCCGCATGCATTGTCGTAAACACTCCATCGATTCTGAATCAATTGTAAGGCTAACAGCCGATGGCGGTGTGACGGGCATCGGCACCGGATCACCGTGCGAATTCAAAGTAAAAGTCAATCCTTCATGAGTCTTCAAGTCTTTTCTCCTGCGTTATTTGGTTGAGACCTGATTAAATAGTATCCAATTCTGGCCGATGTTCAGCAAAAATTCACTCCCGCCCTACGGGCATTCCCTCACCCCTTACCCTCATGACCGGCTGTAACAATGAACACTTTTGTGTTACAGGATAAAATTACTGTAACTGGAGGTTTTTTCTGAACGACGAGTATTTTGTAACATTTATTTGTTACATTTTTTAGTTATCAATTTGTTACATTAATTGATACATTAACAGTTACACAAGAGGGAACACAAGACGTGTAAGGCCTTCACCTACGCGACTGTAGGCTAAGTACAGACACCCCAGAACGATGCCTCCCGTTGTCCCGTCGAAACACTGTGTCAAAAAAGACCCTCATTCACCGTGATGGGTACGCCTCTCAGGCACTGTGACTAATGGCCAGCTAGCCACTGGTCACGATTCGCGAGTGTAATGGCCACCGGTTCTGGGAACTGCGACACTGGGATAGCAGAAATAGGCAGATTCTAGTGATCTGAGTATAGCTTGAATAGTGAAATATAGAGTATTCCGAGTACTACGATCGTGACACCCACCTGTACATAATGCCAGTCCATTGCGAGCTCCTCCTTCCTTTATAAGTATAGTGGTTGAGGTATTACGCGCTCCTTATGTGGGTGTTCCTGTTAGTGGAGTAGTTCTTGTTTATTGCCGCCCTCGATTTGATATGATTATTCATGAAGACTCGGACTCTCCATACGCTTACCACAGAAAACGACGGACTCAGCCGACTAGTCTACGCGCACATCCCGAAAACTGGTGGAAACACGGTGTTAGCAAGCATCGGAGGAATCATCAGTGTTGGACATCGTTCAGCCATCGATAGACGAAAAGACAACTGCTTTTCCACTGTTAGAAATCCATTCGAGTGGTTGATTAGCTTATGGCACTCTAATTGGAAACCTTCTAGCGTGAGTGAAGGATGCACGAAGAAATATTCTATTCAGCAAGTCTGGCCAGACTTAGAGACTTTCCTCTATGAGTTTAATTCTTTTGAGAAATCTCCGCAATGGCCATGGAACGCAGTTTTTGGTTGGTACACCGGTCATGGCGCTCACAACCAGACCCACGTTCCTCTATATTCGCATCGCCACCTTCAAGTTTGTCAGACATTTGATAATCTCAACACACCTGGAGAGAAGCATAGCTATGCAGCATTTTACATTAGGCTCGAAAAACTGGAAGAAGCAATCAATCAATTTCCGAAAAACAAAATAAAAGAGAACCGACCTCAAAGGGCCGGGTCAAGTTCTCACAAAGACTATCGGTATTACTATGACACTAAGCTAATAGACCATATTGCTGCGCACAGGAAGCAAGAGCTGGATCTCTTGGGTTACGACTTTGAAGGACCAACTGACGATCTTTCAGTTTTTAAGATAAACAAGCCGTTTATTTGGAAGTAGATTCCAAGGGCTTATGAAGAAGTTCAATACCCGCATCAGCATAATGGCTCAACGCGTCTTGAAGAGTCTTTCCCCGATTTGATTTTACTAGCTTCTTGTCTTCTTCTTTCAAGATCCAAGCGGTACGATAGTTATCCAGCACAAATTGCAAGAGAGTCTTTTCGTTTAGATCTCCAGCTTCATTCAAGCTCTTCAACGCTCGAAAAAACATTTCTCCCGTATATACATGCTCAATATGAAATGTCTTCCGACCAAGAGGATCATACTTGGGCTGTTCATCCCACTCCATATTCCAGCATTCATCCTCGAATCCAAGCTCTTTGGAAAGCTCTAGAGCAGAGCGACTTACAAGATGGTTTTGGGAGAGATATCGGCTCAATTGGTAATAGAACCCTTGCTTAAATCGATATTTGCAAGCAGTTCGAATATGCTTGGGAGCAAGGTGGTCAGAGTGCTCATTTAGAGCATGCTTTACCATGGGGGTAATAGATTCTATAAACCTTTCTAACCTACTATTCATTTTTACTGCTCTCCGTTTCTTCGACTCTTAATTTTCATCCAAAGCTTCCACGTTAAAGGAACCACTAGCCAATGAAGACAAAGAATCCAAGCCGCTGGTGCTCCAGCGTAAAACATGGGGTGGACATGTTTTCCCAGCCAGATAAAGAGTAGAGGAAATCCAACATCTTCAATAATCTCCCATACTACAATGATGACCACTAGCGAAAGCCCGTGTTTTGCCAAGATGTCTAGCAGATAAGCTGGTTTGAGATGTCCAAGCTTGTGAGATAC
>PBOZ01000109.1 GCA_002724555.1 Rickettsiales bacterium | reverse complement strand
TTTACCACTATTTGAAATTTTAAAAATAGGAGAGAGCGCCCCGGAACCTCTGCCAGATGGAGCCCGTCCGCTTTCTGGCATTCGGGTGGCAGACATCACCCGTGTAATCGCTGGACCGATGTGTGGACGAACGCTCGCCGAGCATGGCGCCGACGTCATGCGGATTAGTGGTCCGGGATTGGCATTCTCAGAAGCGCTAGTTATCGATACTGGTTATGGTAAAATAGCGGCAGAAATTGATCTTGGGATCAAGGCTGGCAGGGAGACCATGCGCGACTTGATTAAGAAGTCGGATATTTTCTCGCAAGGTTATCGACCTGACAGCATCGCGCGCCGCGGTTTCTCGCCTGAAGAAATGGCGGCAATTCGTCCCGGCATTATCTGCGTATCTCTCTGCGCTTTTAGTCACGCCGGACCGTGGCGGCATAAACGAGGCTTTGACAGTATTGTCCAGTGTTGTAGCGGCATTGTGCACGAACATAGCGAAGGTACGAGGAAAACACCTGCTCATCTGCCAGCACAGTGCTTGGATTATGTCACAGGCTATCTTGGAGCTTTTGGCGCGATGGAGGCTTTACGCCGGCGCGCTAACGAGGGTGGCAGTTGGCTGGTGCGTGTCTCCCTAGTTCAGACAGCACATTGGCTCAAACGACTGGGACGTTTTGGTATTTCGGAGGATGCTCGGGGTTTGCCAGATCCGGAATTATCAGATGTGCTAGATTTAGCGATGGAGACTGAATCAAAGTTCGGGACCATCCAACATCTCGCGCCAGCTGTCACGCTATCCGAGACACCGCCCTATTGGGCCAGTCCACCAGTTCCGCTCGCGTCGCATGCACCAGCTTGGCCTTCTTAGGTAGCTACCTTGGAAGCAAGGTTTATTGTTAATATAACTGCGAGCGATCAAACGTCGATTTCGTTGACGAATTCGGCATTCTGCTGAATATATTCAAATCGTCTTTCAGCTTTACGGCCCATCAATGCCTCAACTAGTCGAGCTGTTTCTTTCGCCTCTTTTGCCCCACTGGCATCAGATTTATCTGGAACGCCGACCTTGAGTAGTGTGCGGGTCTCGTGATTCATTGTTGTTTGGCGTAATTGCGCTGGTGGCATCTCGCCCAGGCCTTTAAATCGACTAACTTCGATTTTCGTCTTTCCCGCAAATACGGATTTAATAATTTCGTCGCGATGGGTATCGTCGCGCGCATAAGCAACAGTGCCTCCATTGCTAAGACGATAGAGTGGGGGAAGTGCCAGGAATAAACTTCCACTTTCTATGAGACCGGGCATTTCACGGAAGAAAAATGTCATGAGTAGCGATGCTATGTGAGCACCGTCAACATCTGCGTCCGTCATGATAATGACCCGTTCATATCGCAGCTTGTTCAGGTCAAATTCGCTGCGTGTTCCACAGCCGAGAGCTTGAATTAGGTCTGATAATTCTTGGTTGGCGGCTAATTTGTCAGCAGACGCGCTGGCGACGTTAAGAATTTTACCCCGTAATGGTAAAACAGCTTGGGTTGCGCGGTTTCGTGCCTGTTTTGCTGAGCCACCTGCGGAATCACCTTCGACGATAAACAATTCAGTACTCTCTGCCGACTTGCTTGAGCAATCCGCAAGTTTTCCCGGCAGCCGAAGTTTCCGGGTCGGCGTCTTGCGTGCGAGGTCACGTGACGCGCGTCTTCGTTTACGTTCTTCAGCGCGTTCTAAAACACGCTCCAGTAAATCGTTTGCGCTCGCCGGGTTACCGGTTAGCCAGTGTTCAAAATGGTCTTTAACGGCTCCCTCGACTAGGCGACCCGCTTCTGGCGAATTAAGCCGCTCTTTCGTTTGGCCCTGAAATTGCGGATCGCTAATAAAAACAGAAAGCATAACGCTCGCGCAGCCAATCACGTCATCGGCTGTTATCTGTGATGCTTTTTTATTACCTGCGAGTTCTGCATAGGCTTTGAGACCACGGCTGGCTGCTGCCCTTAATGCCGCCTCATGGCTGCCGCCCTGCGGGGTGGGTACGGTGTTACAATACGAACTTATGAAACCGTCTTCGTCTTCAGGCCAATGAATTGCCCATTCCAATTTGCCTATACCATCCTCCGCCGTGAGATTGCCTGTAAAAGGTGTTGGCGTAATGGTGGCACGGGCACCGATCACTTCGGTGAGATAGTCCATCAGACCACCGGGAAAATGCAAAACGGCGGACGCGGGTGTGTCATCCTTGTCGCCTACCACGAGACGTTGATCACATGTCCATCGAATTTCTACACCGCGATATAAATAGGCTTTCGAACGTGCTAAGCGAAAAAGCGTAGCAGCTTTAAATCGGTTATTCTCTCCGAATACGTCAGGATCTGGATGAAAACGAATTGTTGTACCCCGTCTGTTATGAACAGGTTCTCCCGTGCTTATCTTTGATTTAGGTTTGCCACGCGAATAAGTTTGCTTAAAGAGTAATTTGTCGCGTGCAACTTCGACTTCGAGAAGATCAGATAACGCATTAACAACTGATAGCCCAACGCCGTGAAGGCCGCCCGACGTCGCGTATACTTTGTCTGAAAACTTACCACCTGAGTGCAGCGTCGTTAAAATCACTTCGAGTGCGGATTTATCTTTAAACTTTGGATGTGGGTCGACAGGAATACCTCGGCCATTATCGCGAATAATTACAGAATTATCTGATGCCAGTTCCAATTCTATTCTGCTCGCATAACCTGCTACAGCTTCATCCATCGCGTTATCGAGAACTTCTGCTGCCAGATGATGCAGGGCGCGCTCGTCAGTGCCGCCAATATACATGCCAGGACGCCGTCTTACGGGTTCGAGGCCCTCAAGAACCTCTATATCTTTCGCGGAATATTTGGAAGCGTTGTCGGACTTTTTAACTGACTGGAATAGATCTGACATTCGACAATTATACGGATCTCTTTACTTGTTACGCAAGCATCATACAGTGGTTTTCATTGCATTATCCACAAAATATAGTGTTTTTGAATGTTTTAAAGTATGATGTAAATCCCATCTTTTTCTTTGCTAAATGTTTGGTGGCTGCTTGACCGCAGGGTTTAATTTTTAGTGATTTTATTAAATGCGGGAATTTTTATAAATACTGGAATATTTACCATCGGTGACAGTGACCTAGAATTGGTGCCGTTTTAATTATGGCGTGACGAAATAATATTCTAAAGACTAATTAATTGCATTTGTGCATGATATAAAGGAACGTCCCTGATACCCTAGGCCGCGCGCGTGTGGATAATACCCCCAAGCAGTCTTTCATCTGATATATATACCGGAAAATCTTCCCAGTACCCTTCTTGCTCGCCAACTAAACCGCGCGAGAATTTACCGTTTTCATCAATTTCAACGATGACGTGGCGCATATGAAACGTTTCACCGCTGCGTTTGCAAAGAAACCAAATGCCAAGTCCCTGAAAATTAAAGTTTACTGGAAATTCGTCGTCGCTGTCAGGAATTTCTTTATCAACTAAAACGAAGCTGAGGGGACCACCCTTCAACGAACTATCGGCATATTTTACAAATACTAAGACGTCGGCATTACTGGCGAGACGCTGAATCTCTTTTGTAATCAGGACTTCCATCATATTTATTGTCTCGAATTCTGATGAATTCATAATTAAACCTCTTATAGATTTTTTAAAAAATATATAACAAATAAAACTTTACAAGAAATATTTGTAAATATTCTATTATACTTAAGGGTTACTTAAAAAATGTTTAGTGACTGGTTAAAATTATCCAAAAATCACATGATACGGATAATTTTCTATTTTCGCGCACGATATAAGGATTGCATTTAGGTAAGATAGTTTAGGTAGACAGGTCAAGGCTAGAGCTAACAAAGGTAAAATGAATGAGAGCAAGCCGGTATTGGGTTCCCTCGTTGGTCAGGGCTTGCGGTTTCACAATCGCATTCTTGATTTGCGTAATTACGACAGTCAGCCATAGTGCGATTGAAATTGGCATCGCTGATATTATTGTCGGAGATGTGTATGGCCGCAATCTTTCCAAGCGCATGACTTCTGGTGAAACTTTAATTTACAACCAGAAGGTTCGGACCGGTCGGAATAGCGGCGCGACCTTGCAGTTTAAAGACAATACTCGCATGACCATAGGTGAGCGCGCCGAAATGCTGCTCGACGATATGGTCTATAATTCGCAAGAAGAGAAACTGAATGGTCTGGTGCAATTGAAGCGTGGTGTATTACGGTTCGCGTCCTTGAAGAATTCGACGGTTAATCTACGCATCCGAACACCTGTAGCGACCTTAGGGATTCGAGGGACGGTGTTTGACGTATTGTCCAGTCCCCGTAATACAGAGGTATCTGTGATTGTTGGAAAAATTCGAGTGAGTTCTCAATTCGGCTCGCAAGAAGTCGGCCCGGGTCAGGTTTTTAAAGTTGGCAGCACCTCGGGTGCGAACTTTACTTCTAAACAATCTGCGGAATTTTCAGCTGCTATTGCGAAGATGCTGAGCATGATCAGCGCCGAGCAGACTATACCGGGATATAAATCCAAAACTTTCAAACACGAACAAATCAAACAGGCTGAAGAGAAATTTCAGGAGGAGAAGAAGCAAACCCAAAAATTGGTAGCGAAGACGTCTGGCCTTCAGCCCGAAGCCTTTTATCATGCTATCCGCGGTAAAAACCGTGAAAACCTCATCTATCTCGATTTGAAATATGGCCGGGTAGTTATCGAACTATTGCCTAACTTAGCGCCACTGCATGTGTCTCGAATTAAAGAATTATCGAGAGAAGGATTTTATGACGGTTTAACTTTTTTTCGTGTTCAAAGGGGGTTTGTTGCAGAGACAGGGGATCCGATTGGCACTGGCCGAGGTGGCTCAGGTAAAAATCTCAAGGCCGAGATCTCTAAAGAATCATTTGTCCGCGGCGTCGTTGGTATGAAACACGAGAGAAACGATATCAACTCGGCTGATAGCCAATTTTTCATAATTTCTGGCTCAGCTAAACATTTAGATAACAAGTACTCAATTTGGGGACGGGTGATATACGGAATGGAGTTTGTTGATCTGCTTAAGGTTGGTGCGCCACCAAAGGAGCCTGATAAAATCCAAAAAATGCGGGTTGCAGCCGACGTCAACTAATTAAAAGTTCACAAACTTTCACATATTAGAAATACCAACAAACTTCACTTAAGCTACCGAAAAGAGGAGAGTGCATAATTTTCGGCAGGTTTATTTATTTTCAGAAGTTTGCAGAACAGCAATTAATTGTGAGGAAAACTAAAAAATTATTAGAATAAATTGGAACGGCAAAAGACTTTAAAACCTGGGGTGTGTAGGCAAAACATAGAAACCTTGATCGGCAATAATTTTAATCGCAAATCATTCGTAACTATAAACGAGGGAAGGGCAGTCAAACCCGGAACCTCGATTAAAAATTAAAAACATACAACAATTTACGTAAAACTTTGAGAGACTTAAAGTTCATCCGAGACTGTGCACGCGCAATTATAGGAAAAAAGGCCGCCCTTGGGCGGCCTTTTGTTTTACGGTGCGCCTAAGCTTTAGACGCTGTAATACATCGCGAACTCGACTGGATGTGGAGAGGTATCCAGGCGCTCGACTTCCTCCATCCGCAATTCTATATAACCGTTGATCTGTTCGTCTGTGAAGACGTCTCCGCGCTTAAGAAATTCCCGATCCGCATCGAGTGATTCCATTGCTTGGCGAAGTGAACCGCAGACCGTTGGCACACCTTGTAACTCCTCTGGCGGTAAGTCGTAGAGATCCTTATCCATAGGGTCGCCTGGATCGATCTTATTCTCAATTCCATCAAGGCCAGCCATCAGCATCGCGGAAAATGCTAGGTAAGGGTTTGCCGATGGATCGGGGAAGCGAACTTCGACGCGCTTACCGTTTGGGCTTGTAGCGAAGGGAATACGACAGGATGCCGACCGGTTACGGGCCGAGTAAGCCAATAAGACTGGTGCCTCGAATCCAGGAACCAAACGCTTGTAGCTATTATTCGTTGGATTGGAAAAGGCGTTAATCGCTCGAGCGTGCTTTATAATTCCGCCAATATAATGAAGTGCCGTCTCGGAGAGGTCAGCGTATTGGGTACCGGCGAATGTACTCTTGCCATCTTTGAAGATCGACTGATGGCAGTGCATTCCTGAACCATTGTCATCGACCACTGGTTTTGGCATGAAGGTCGCAGTTTTGCCGTAGTCATGGGCCACCATTTGAACGACATATTTATAGATTTGCATGCTGTCGGCGATGCGGGTCAACGTATTAAATTTAATGCCAAGTTCGTGTTGTGACGGAGCCACTTCGTGGTGATGCTTTTCCATCTCTAAGCCCATCTCGGTCATTGTTGTGACCATTTCTGCGCGAAAATCTGTGCCGGAGTCGACCGGTGGTACAGGAAAATAGCCACCCTTAATTCCCGGACGATGTCCGAAGTTACCCTCTTCAAATACCCGACCAGTGTTATATGGACCCTCATCGGAATCGAGACTGTAGAAAGTGTCATTCATGCTGACATTCCAGCGCGCATCATCGAAGACGAAAAACTCGGCTTCTGGACCAAAATAGGCCGTATCACCGACACCTGTCGATTTCAAATAACTCTCGGCCCGTTTCGCAAGTGACCGCGGGTCACGTTCGTAAGGCTGGCCGGTCGTCGGTTCCAACACATCGCAGAACAGAATGAGTAATGGCTGTGCCGCAAATGGATCCATTACGGCTGTCTCGAGATCAGGTTTTAGGCACATATCGGATTCGTTTATGGCCTTCCAGCCTGCGATTGATGAACCATCAAACATAATACCTTCTTCAAGGCTATCTTCATCAATTGTGCTGACGTGTTGTGCGGTATGCTGCCATTTTCCCCTTGGATCGGTGAATCGAAAATCGACGTATTTAACGTCGCGTTCTTTAATCATCTTTAGAACGTTTTCCATCGCGTCGGACATGATGCCGTATTCCTCTATTTAATCGTGATTAGTTGTGTAGTTACTTAGCTTTTTTCAGCTAGACGGCTTCGCCACCTCTTTCGCCGGTCCGAATTCGGAGTGCTTCCTCAATAGCCGATACGAAAATTTTTCCATCCCCAATCCGGCCGGTGCGCGCAGCTTGCTCGATTGCTTCCACTGCTCTTTCAACCAAGTTATCTTCTAGAACGACCTCAAGTTTAACTTTAGGCAGGAAATCAACGACGTATTCCGCACCCCGGTAAAGTTCCGTATGTCCCTTTTGCCGCCCGAACCCTTTGGCTTCAGTAACAGTAATGCCTTGGATGCCAACTTCTTGCAGTGCCTCTTTAACATCATCGAGCTTGAAGGGTTTGATGATCGCTTCGATCTTTTTCATAGCTCTTTCTTTTTTGCGTCATAATTGGTTCGCGTTCATCGCAATTAGGTGAACGCTTGTTTATTAAGCACGCTCCATGCCAATTAATTGGTTTCTATTCTCTCAAGCGTTTTCAGTAGGTTAAGTAGCATAGTAATCTTGGAACAAAGTCGCATAGCGTGAATATAAGGCTAGTGTTTAAATTTTAATCACGTCAATGCCTAATTTTTAATCTATTCGAGCTATACCCGCAGCAAATCTTTAATTTGTGCAATCGCTCTCTCGATGTTCTCAACGCTATTTGCATAGGAAACCCGTATATAGCCTTCGCCGAAATCGCCAAAGCTAGTGCCGGCGACGGTAGCTACATTAGCTTCTGTCAACAATTTATCTTGAAGTTCCCGTGCTGGTATACCAGTACCAGTAATGTTCGGGAAGGCGTAGAAGGCACCACCGGGATCGACACATGTGAAGCCAGGTATTTGATTGAGTGCGGGTACTATAACTTTTCTTCTCGCGTCGAAGGCTTGAACCATTTTTTCGACCTGATTATGTGGTCCTTCGAGTGCTGCAATACCGGCGAATTGTGTTGGCGCGTTGACGCAGGAATGACAGTTAATTGCTAGTCTTGTAGCTATATCTACGATCGATTTTGGCCAAACTGCAAATCCAAGTCGCCAGCCCGTCATCGCATAGGTTTTTGACCAACCGTCCAGCATGATAGTTCGATCGCGCATATTGTCGTATTGCAGCATCGATACATGCTTGCGATCGTTATAAAGCATATGACTGTATATCTCATCCGAAAGTACTGCGACATCCGGATGAGCTTGGAGGCCCTCGACGAGCTTGTCCATTTCGGCCTTGGGTGTTGCGCCACCAGTTGGGTTGGCGGGGCTATTTATGATGATAAGTCGTGTTTGTGGAGTGATATTGCCAAGGACTTCTTCCGCGTTGAAGGCAAATTCGTTCTCCTCCTTTAGGTGAATTGGAACAGCCTTAGCGCCACAGTAGTCGATGACCGATTTGTATATTGGAAAGCCGGGGTCAGGATACATGATTTCGGTACCTACTTCCCCAAACATCAGTATAGCGAAGAACATCGTGACCTTGCCGCCTGGAACGACTAAAATGCAGTCTGGGTCAACCTCGACGCTGTGACGCTTTGTTAAGTCGGCGGCAACGGCTTCTCGCAACTCTAAAATGCCGTTTGCAGGAGTGTAGCCATGATGTCCGTCGCGGAGTGCTTTTACTGCGGCCTCCACAATATGCTCCGGTGTCTTAAAGTCTGGCTGGCCAATTCCAAGGTTGATGATATCTTTGCCTTCACGTTCTAATTGCGCGGCGCGCGCTAGGACTTCGAAAGCGGTTTCCGTGCCGAGACGGTTCAAATTTTTAGCCAGTTCCATAATTGTGTTTCCTGCACCAATATATCTATTCGTCGTTTTTATGCCTGAGTGAAGGTGGCGAGGAAAGTGCATTCCGGCTTAGCCATACTTGACGGTGCGTGCTGCGCGGACTAAAGAGGCTGCTCCGGTCTATGGTGGCTGTAGCTCAGTCGGTTAGAGCGCATGATTGTGGATCATGAGGTCGTGGGTTCAATTCCCATCAGCCACCCCATTATTTTTCAACAAATATAAAATCGTAATAGTTAAAAACGTACGAGTAATTATACGTACGAGCCGATGATTTGTATCCTCGACCAGTGATGGTGTTTTTTCGTTAATATTACTGCGATGAAAACTTACGGTCGGCGTTCAACAGCACAATTTATCGAGGAATTAGCCACCACTATTAAATTTATCTGTCATTCGCGGAGTGCATTCCAATAAGCAATCTGACAAGCTCCCGGACCCCTTTAGCATACAAAGTTGTTGATTATTTTTACTTATCTGAAAGTTTTAGTTAGGTGATATAATATAGAGGTTTAACTAAGGGGTCGGGCAAAAGACTCTGATTTTGGGCGTGAAGCACGGGGCATAGACAAAGTTGTTAACTGCATTTTATGCGGGCAGCGGTAAGTAAATTCAGCAATGTGGCTGATATGAGGAGGTTGTATAAAAATGTTGAAGATTTGGGGAAGGCCTACTTCGGCGTGCACGCAAAAGGCACTTTGGGGCACTGAAGAGACCGGGATTGACTATGAATTAATCCTCGCGAGCGGCACGATGGGACCTGACGGCCATGTCTCGAAAGGCGGTGCTCCTTTTGGCATAGTCGATACGCAAAAATATCGGTCAATGAATCCGAACGGCACGGTGCCGACGATCAACGATGAGGGGTTTACGCTTTGGGAATCTAACGTCATTGTCCGTTATCTCTCAATGAAATACGCGGCTGATAAGATGTACGGAAATGACGTTCAAGTCTTTGCTTCCGCTAGTAGATGGATGGATTGGGAACAATCCAAATTTTTGCCAGAGCAACATATTTTGGTGATGAACCTTGTAAGACTTCCGCCGAAAGAACGCAGTGCCGAGGCGGTCGAAGAAGCTCGGCTCTCATTGTTAAAACCTCTCTTGATAATCGAAGAACAACTATCGAAAACCGAATATATTGCTGCAGATTATTTCACTATGGGTGATATACCCATTGGTATGCGGGTGCATCGTTGGTTTCTTTTCGATCTAGAATCGCCACCGATGCCAAATTTAGAGCGTTGGTATAAGGCTATTCAAGAAAGACCGGCATTTAAAAAACACATCGCTGATCCAGCTCTGCATCTTTCTGGCTAAGAAACCTTTTAATTTTTTTTAATAGAATAAGAAACTTGCGAATTTAGTTGGGCCAGATTTCAGGAGCCTCAATTGACAAAAATCTCGAACGTCTCAACGGTGAGTGTTGAAATACCATACGAACATGGTGGTCCGAAGGCAGGTTGGGGCGGCCAGTCGTGGAACAAGCTTTCGATTTTACTCGTAAAAGTTGAAACTCAGGATGGTTATACCGGCTGGGGTGAGGGATTTAGTTATAATTGTCGGCCAGCGGTAAGGGCGGCAGTCGAAAGTATGATAGCACCGGTAGTAATAGGGCGGGATGCCGGTGATATTTTAGGTATTTCGCGCGATATGCAGCAAAATCTGCATCTTTTTGGGCGCTATGGAATAACCATATTTGCGCTGTCGGCGCTGGATATAGCGCTCTGGGATATTGCGGGAAAGAGGGCAGGTATTCCTTTACATCGGCTGATGGGAGGCGCGGCGCGGACGCACGTGCCTGGATATGCCAGTCTTCTCAAATATGGCGACCCGGATTTGGTTGGCCAGAATGTCTTGAAAGCACTTAACGATGGTTATGACGCGATCAAAATTCATGAGACTACGGTGCCCGCGGTAGCTGCCTCCCGCGAGGCAGCGGGAGATGGCACCCCCTTGATGGTTGACACCAACTGCCCTTGGACACCTGAGCAGGCGCGGATTATGGCCAATCGGTTGCAAGTTTATGATTTGCATTGGCTCGAAGAGCCGATATTCCCACCTGAAGATTTCGATGCTTTGGCACTGCTTGGTGCGGAGAGCGGTATTCCAATTGCCGCCGGAGAAAATGCCTGCACTGCTTTTGAGTTTAAGAAAATGTTTAATGCTGGAGCTGTGCGATACGCGCAACCAAGCGTCACAAAGGTTGGCGGTATAACCGAAATAAAGAAAATTGCGGCACTTGCTGATGCAATGGGTGTAGCACTTATGCCGCATTCACCTTATTTTGGGCCTGGATTTTTAGCGACATTAC
This sequence comes from Rickettsiales bacterium, assembly GCA_002724555.1. Lineage (GTDB taxonomy): Bacteria > Pseudomonadota > Alphaproteobacteria > UBA8366 > UBA8366 > UBA6544. The sequence goes on along the minus strand of PBOZ01000109.1, from coordinate 14,848 downwards.
AGTTTGCAGCTGCGCAGCCTGTTGAAAGTTTTCTTGAACGTTTTTACTGCGACCTTGAGGCCAGCTTATATGGCGAACTAATAGACACGGTAAACGGTGAGTTTGTCGTACCTGAGGGGCCAGGTCTCGGCTGTGAGCCGGACCCTGATGTCCTTCGCGATTATGGTATTGATGACGAATAGTCGCTGACACGACTTTTGATATTACCCATAAATTGAGCTAGGTTTTATAGCTCGTAAACTTTGTTTTAAAAACTTTAAAATTTGTCTCAATTCAAAGCGCACTTCGAACAAATTATCCTTGGTAATCTTAATGCGAACTCTTGCATTATCTCCATCATGCCGTGGGATCTAACAGCGCAGATGTCATTGGGTAGTGAAGATTTCTGAAAATTTGCAGCGTTATAACGCGTTGTAGTCGTCAACGGATGGTATGAGGCTAGATGAATGCCAAGTGAACGCATTTCTACATAGGCTGTTTTTTCCTGCCGACACGGTTTGTTTTTTTAGGGAGGTCAAAGCTGGAAGATATGGGAAAACTAATTGGTGAAGAAGGTCATGGGTAACTTGGATGGTAAGGTTGTAATTGTAACAGGGGCGGCGCGTGGATTAGGGCGTGAATACGCAATAAAAATGGCTGCAGAAGGCGCCACCGTTGTTGCAGGTGATATCCGAAGTTGTGATGATACAGCCGCTGCGATCAATGCAATTGGCGGACGTGCAACAAGTGTAGAACTTGATGTGACCAGCACTGCATCTTGCGACAACGTAGTGAAGGTTACCACTGACCTTTATGGAAATATCGACGTTCTTGTGAACAATGCGGCCTTGTACGGCGGGCTCAAAGGTGGGCGCTTTGACGCAATCGAAGCCGAAGAATGGGAACGTTGCATGGCAGTAAATGTCACTGGCATTTGGAATTGTTGCAAATCGGTTGTGAGTTCAATGCGGGCCGCTGGTGGTGGTAGTATTATTAATATTTCATCCTTAGCTGCTGTCTTTGGAATGCCATACTCACTGCATTACGCCGTCTCAAAAGCGGCAGTCATTGGAATGACTAAAAGCCTCGCACGTGAACTGGGGAATGATTGGATCCGTGTCAATTCGATTGCGCCGTCGGCCGTTTTGACAGAGGGTACGGAGGAGTTTTTTGGGCCGAAGCTCGACAAAGCAAAAGAAGTAATTGCCAGTGCGCAAGCATTGAAGCGGAACTTGGAAACTGGTGACCTTTCTGGAACTGTCGTATTTCTTGCAAGTGATGCCAGTAAGTTCGTCACCGGGCAAACGCTGATGGTCGATGGCGGAACTGTGATGCTCTAGCAAAACCAACAGACCGATTAGGTGGCAAGCTTTAACCGGATCAACTGGGTGTGGATCTGCCAATTTAAAGAAGATTTTGGTTTTCCAAAACATCGCATATTTGTGAATAGAGTGGCTTGTTAAGCCGGTTTGCTATATTTAAGCAACTGCCATTGAAGTACGAGCTGGCAGATTCCAATGAGATCCCTCTCAAACGGCTTCGACCGCAGTGATGCGTGATCTTTAAAGAACGTTAAAGATATCTTATCAATTTATCAGTTGGCAGCACTCGTCAGTTTCGATGCACCATGGTATACTTTAATTCTGCATATTTTTGTTTTGATGCGATGGAATTAAATGAGACTTGATGAAATTGCTGGCGCACTTGGCGCCGCGGTTCATGGTGATGTTTCGATGAACGTCACACAAGCAGTACATCCACTGGAAGCTGAAGCCGACACCGATCTCGCTTTGGCGATGGATAAAAGTTTATTGCCACTCCTCGTCGATAGTCCTGCGAGATCAGCGATACTCAGTGCGGGTATGGTGCCGCCAGAAAGCTCCTTAGATGGATATATCACGGTTGGCCGCTCTCGTTATGCGATGGCGGGCATCACAAGCGTTTTTGAAAAGCCGGTTTATGCGCCTAGTGGTATACATAGCTCCGCAGTGGTTGAGGAAAGCGCGAAGGTTGCAGGAGATGTGAGGATCGGTGCATTTAGCTACATTGGACCTGATGTAGTTATAGGGCGTGGGTGCACCATCATGTCTCATGTTACGATTGGGGCAGGGGCCAGTGTCGGCAGGAATGTCTTATTTCATCCGGGTGTTCGAATCGGTGAGAGGGTAACTGTCGGTGATCGGGTTATTATTCATGCAAATGCAAGTATTGGCGCGGACGGCTTCAGTTTTGTAACGCCAGAGCCAGGTAGCGTTGAATCGGCAAAGTCTAAAGGGCGAATTGATGCTACAAATACGGAAATTGTTCGCGTCAATTCTCTAGGTGCGGTAGTTTTGGGCGACGACACGGAAATTGGTGCCTGTTCCTCCATTGATCGTGGAACAATTAGTTCCACACGTATTGGTCGCGGAACCAAATTAGATGACCTTGTTATGGTTGGGCATAATGTGGAGATAGGAGAGAATTGCATGATTTGTGGGCAGGTTGGAATTGCTGGTAGTTCGATAATCGGTGATCGGGTCGTGCTCGCAGGTCAAGTTGGGGTTGCTGATCACCTGAAAATTGGAAACGATGTTGTCGTCGGTGGAGGGTCCGGTGTGGGCTCAAATCTGTCAGATCGAGAAATTTATCTCGGTAGCCCTGCAATTAAGAAGACGGCCTTTGTGAACCAACTTTTATCGCTTCGACGAATGGAAACTATGTTCAAAGAATTGTTGGATTTAAAAAAGCGGTTTAGTGCTATTGAAACCGCGGAAAAAAAACGGTAACGAAAACATTAGGTATAGTCCAAATTTCTTCCCCGTGGGGATCGTCTGGACAAAGGGAAATTGATGGCCAGCGTTGAAAGCGACATTTTTGATATTATCGCCGAAAAGGCTGGAGTGGAGCGTGAAGAAATAGTTAGTGACGCCAGGTTGGAAGACCTTGAGATAGAATCATTGGATATTGTGGAAATTGTCTTCGCGATTGAAGAGAAATTTGATGTTCATGTTCCATTTAATGCTAACGATCAAGCACTAGCTTTTGAAACGGTTAGCGATGTTGTTGGTGCTGTGCAGTCTCTGGTCGAAGAGGCTGGCGGTTCAGTGGAATAGGGCCGCCGCAATTACCCCGATAAACATTCAGAATAGAGCAGTAAAATGAATAGAGTGGTGATTACTGGTCTCGGTGTTATTTCCGCGGCCGGCCACAATGCTGCAGATTTTTGGAATCAAGTGAGTAATGGTCAGTCGGCGATTGGACCCATTACGACAATACCAACTGATGCGTTAAATGTCGGTATTGGTGCGGAAGTTGCTGGTTTCGATCCCGTTGAGTATTTCCCCAAGCGCCAATTAGGCATGTTGGACCGATTCTCCCAGTTCGGGCTTGTTGCAGCACGCGAAGCGGTTTGTGATTCAGGTGTCAACTTCGATGATGAAGCGGGGGAGCGTGCAGCTGCAATCATAGGTTCAGGTGTTGGCGGGCAAACCACTCTCGACGATAGTTATTATGCGATCTACGCTGAAAAAAAGACGAGAGTGCATCCCTTCACTGTACCTCGTCTAATGATCAATGCAGCTACAAGTCATATTACTATGGAACATGGTGTTACCGGGCCAGCCTATGCCGTTGCGAGTGCATGCTCCTCCGCTAACCACGCTATGGGACAAGCCTTTCTAATGGTGCGCGGTGGCATGGTAGATACGGCAATTACCGGTGGTGCCGAAGCAACGATAACGGTTGGGACAGTGAAAGCGTGGGAAGCGCTTCGGGTAATGGCGAGTGATACCTGCCGTCCTTTCTCGAAAGGTCGGACCGGCATGGTTCTGGGCGAGGGAGCTGCCGTATTTGTCTTTGAAACGCTTGCAAAGGCAAAAGCACGCAATGCGAAAATCTATGCGGAAGTAATCGGGCACGGTTTAAGTTCCGATGCCATGGATATTACACTGCCTGACGCGAATGGCGCTGCGCGCGCTATCAGCGGGGCATTAAAAGACGCGGGCATTAATCCGGAGGATGTTGACTATGTGAACGCGCATGGTACCGGCACCACTGCCAACGACGTTACAGAGACGAAGGCATTAAAACAGGTTTTTGGTAATCATGCCTTTAAAATTTCGGTATCGTCGACGAAGTCTATGATAGGTCACGCGCTAGGTGCTGCGGGAGCCTTGGAACTTGCCGCTGTTGTTCTAGGCATGCGTGACGGACTTGCGCCGCCTACCGCTAATTATTGTGAGCCTGATCCAGAATATGATCTTGACTATATTCCAAATAACCCGCGGGAAATGGCAATTAACGTGGCGATATCAAATTCTTTCGCCTTTGGAGGGCTTAATGCTGTTCTCGCACTTCGAAGGTTTGATGGCTAATTAGTTTCCAATAAGGCCGGCTGGCCTATTGGACCCACTCCAATTTGACATTGGGATCTGTTTCTTTGTCTAAATGAAGGTTACGAAGGCGATAAAATGAAGCTTTATCTAATAATTGGTTTAGTGCCCACACAGCCATAGCTCTAATAAAAGGCGAATTATCTGTTAGTCTTTTCTTGGCAAGTGGGGCAAGTTTTGGATCCGATGTGTTGCCAATTGCTATTAATGTGTTTCGGATGAAACGCTGATACCCAGCTCGTTTAACCGCGGATTTTCGAAATAAGCTGCGAAATCCTTCCTCGCTGAGTTGAATGAGCTCTGAAAGATTTGGCGCTTCGAGTTCTGGGCGGGCCTTGAACCGGATTTCCTTTGTTTTTTTTGCAAACTTATTCCAAGGACAGATAGCAAGGCAGTCATCGCATCCGTATATCCGTGTGCCAATTGCCTGGCGGAATTTCCGATCGATATGTCCCTTGTGCTCGATCGTCAGGTAGGAGATGCACTTTCGTGCATCTAATCGATAAGGCCCATCGAAAGCATTCGTTGGGCAAATATCGAGACATTTTTGGCAGCTTCCACAGTGATCTTGCTCGGGGTCATCTGGTTCGAGTTTCAATGTTGTGAAAATTTCACCCAAAAAAAGCCAAGAGCCAAACTGCTGTGAAACGAGATTGGTATGCTTGCCCTGCCACCCTATGCCAGCCTTTTGTCCTACTGGCTTTTCAAGGACCGGGGCGGTATCCACGAAGACTTTAACCTCGCATGAAAAGGTCTCATAAATCCATCGCCCAACCAGTTTAAGGCGCTTTTTCATGATATCATGATAGTCGTCATTACGCGCATAGACCGAGATATTGCCCTGGCCCGCTAGTCGTGCTGGTTCGAGGCGTGAAAGAGGATCGTGGTCCGGTCCGTAATTGGCGCCAACCGCTATGACTGTTCCAACGTCCGACCATAACGCTTGCGGTGAGACGCGGCGTTCTGCTTTTGCCACCATCCAGCCCATGTCGCCGTGATAGCCCTGCTTCAGGAACTCCATAAGGTGCTGTCCAGCTGCATTTTCGATTTCGGGGGATGCAAATCCGACCACTTCGAAGCCAGCCTCTAATGTCCGTTGGCGGATTTGTTGCCGCAGGTCGTTCCTGTTCATCCGCGACCACGATACGGCGTTAAGTCTAGATCCGGCACCCAGAGCCCGGTTGGTAATTTGCCTGACTGATAAAAGACGTCGATGGGGATACCGCCTCGTGGATACCAAAATCCGCCAATTCGGATCCATTTTGGTTGGATGGCTGTTTCAATACGTTTGACAATTCCAACCGAGCAATCTTCGTGAAATGCTGCGTGGTTGCGAAATGATCCCATAAAAAGTTTGAGGGATTTACTTTCTAAGATGGATAGATCAGGTGCGTAATCTAAAATGATATGAGCGAAGTCAGGTTGGCCGGTTATCGGACAAATTGATGTAAATTCCGGACAGGTAAAACGAATTAGGTAATCAGTTCCAGGGTGCGGATTCGGCACCGCGTCTAAAACTGCAGCGTCAGGTGATTGCGGCAATGGAACATTCTGTCCAAGTAGGGTCGGGGTATTTGTGCGGTCTATTGTCATAGCCGGTATCCTAACGGAAAGGTAACTTTAGGGTCACGTCGCATCATTCGGATGCAGTAAGCAGCAATCCCCATATGAAAAGAAACGATACTCATTTTCTATAGCGTGAGTGTAGGCGGACTTTATTCTCTCCGTGCCCGAAAACGCTGATACAAGCAAGAAAAGTGTTGAACGTGGCAAGTGGAAATTGGTGAAAAATAAATCCACTATTTTAAAGCGGTAGCCTGGGGAAATAAAGAGGTCTGTCTGGTCATCGAAACAGCTGACGGTACCGTCAGGGGCCGCGGCCGATTCGAGGAGACGTAACGATGTCGACCCTACGGCTATTACTCGACCGCCGGCATTTCGTGTTGAATTTATAAGCTCTGCGGTGTCCTGATTTAAAATTCCGGTCTCGCCTTGCATTCGATGGTCCTCAACATTTTCACTTTTGATCGGTAGAAAAGTTCCCGCACCAACATGCAAGGTCAGAAATGTTCGATTGATGCCGGCTTTTGCGAGCGCGTTAAAAAGATCTTCGGTGAAATGAAACCCTGCCGTTGGAGCAGCAACGGCACCTTCTTCTTTAGCGTAAATAGTCTGATAGGAGGCAGAATCGCTTTTTAATTGGCCATCTCGACGTCGAATGTACGGTGGGAGAGGCACTTCTCCTTGATCGTAAATGGCTTGCATAGAGTTAGACAGACTAGTGATAATTTGTAAGAGAATTTCTCCGCCTTTGCGCTTCTCTAAGACGTCTGCCGAAAATTGGTCCCCAAATTGAATATTGTCACCGATTTTTAAGCGCCGCCCGGGCCGAGCGAAGGCCAGCCAACGATCCCTAGAAAGTTTTGTATGCAGAGTGACCTCGATGCGCACCGCACCGCGAAGTCCATGCAGACGTGTCGGAATTACTTTCGTATTGTTTAAAACTAAAAGGTCGCCACGCTTCAAGAGCGCTGGTAGATCTCGGCACTTACGATCGTGCAAATGGCCTGGCTTTACCTCTAGTAGACGTGATGAATCGCGAGGCATTGCAGGAAACTGTGCAATAAGCTTATCTGGAAGGTGGAAATCGAAATCGTCGGTGCGCATGTATAATCATAAATTTTAGTCAGAGGATTGTACTAAAAATGTCGGACAAATCCACCGGTCGTATTAAAGCATGATAAAAAACTGGAAAAGAGCAATACTGACGGTCGCCGAGATGTATCGCGCCGATGCATCTGTTGTCGCCTCTGGTATTCCGGGACAGAAGCTTATGGAGGCAGCAGGTAAAGCGGTTGCCGATGTTGTCATAAAACGAGGATACCAAAAAGTCGCTGTATTATGTGGACCTGGCAATAATGGTGGTGATGGATTTGTCGCAGCTCGATATCTCGCGGATGCCGGCATAGACGTAAAGGTCGCCTTACTTGGAGAACTCTCTGCCCTTAAGGACGATGCGAGGCTAAATGCGGGCCGTTGGGCAGGTTATATATCGGAACTTTTGCCGTCGGTTTTAATGGATGTCGATTGTATAATTGATGCGGTTTTTGGTGCTGGTTTGTCTCGTGAATTGGATTCCGTTGTTGGTGCTATCATTGACGCCGCAGATGGAATCCCATGCATAGCAGTGGATGTCCCAAGCGGTGTTCAAGGCGACACGGGCCAGATTTTGGGTAAAGCATTCAAAGCGGAAGAAACGATTACATTTTTTAGACCCAAACCAGGACATGTCTTATTTCCTGGATGCCAGCACTGCGGGATACTTACGGTAGTAGATATTGGTATACCTGAAACGGTATTGGATGAAATCAATCCGAAACAATGGTATAACGGACCAGACACTTGGAGGCGGAACTATCCTTTTCCGGGTCCAGCAGATCACAAATATTCACGGGGTCATGCGGTTGTAGTTGGTGGATCAGAGATGACTGGGGCCGCGAGACTCGCGGTTTATGGCGCAATGCGGGCTGGAACTGGAATTGTCTCGGTGGCTGTCCCTTCGGACGCTGCCGTTATCTACCGGCTCAGTCTTCCAGGCGCGATTACGCGTATTGTAAGAGACACAGGCACTTTTTCCGAAATTATCGAAAAAGAAAGGGTCACTGCCTGTTTGGTGGGGCCTGGAAATGGCGTTAATGTGGCAACACGTGAAAAGACACTTGCGGCCCTGCGTAAAAAATTGCCGGTTGTACTTGATGCAGACGCGATTTCTGTGTTTGAAGAGACCCGCGAGCTACTCTTTGACAGTATCAAAAGCCCATGCTTGATGACACCTCATGAAGGCGAATTTTCTCGTTTGTTTGATTTTGAAGGCGATAAGATTACACGAGCCCGAAAAGCAGCTGCAAGATCCGGTGCGACGATACTTTTGAAAGGAAGTGACACGGTTATCGCAGCGCCTGATGGAAGCGTTGCTATAAACGTCAATGGGCCACCCGATTTGGCAACTGCGGGTTCGGGTGATGTTTTGGCGGGTTTAGCGGTAGGTTTGTTGGCCCACGGACTTGAACCGTTCGATGCGGCTTGCATGGCAGCATGGGTTCATGGGGAGGCGGCGCACACGATCGGCCCTGGTTTGATTGCGGAGGATTTGCCAAATGCCCTTCCAGCTGTTTTGAAAAAACTAAAGGAAAACCGGAGGGAAGTTGTGCGATGACCGAATCTGCCAGTTTGCTGCAACGCCTTCGTGGCGCCTGGAGAGAAATAACCGATTCATTTCGTGGTGCTGTTAAGCCGGACTTATCTTCTGATACAGACCTAGTTCAGCTTAGAGAGCAGATGCGATCCTGTTTGGAAGCGCGGGGTGGCGAGGTGTCCGCACGTGGGCGCGCTGCTGGGCTTGGACGAACTTATCTTGAGCTTGATAGCAAAGGACGTGAGCGATTTCTCAAAACTCTAGCAGAAGATTTTGGTGTCGATGATGATCTTGTCTCGGCTGAATTATCAGCCATGCAATCAATTGAGTCGCATGAACGTGAAGTTGCCTATTCTAAACTTCGCCGTGCCTTAGAGCCTGGTAGGCTTAAATTATTAAAGCAGTTCAATGTCTTGCCAGATGGAATTAAGTTTTTAGTTGATCTACGCGCCGACCTTAGTCGCCTGACAAAAAAAGGCGCAGCATTTCGGTCTTTAGATGGGGATCTTCGCCGTCTTCTTGCATCGTGGTTTGACATAGGTTTCCTCGAGCTACGCCGTATTAGATGGGAATCGTCAGCAAGTCTGCTTGAAAAGTTGATAACTTATGAGGCGGTGCATGAAATTCGCAGTTGGGATGATTTGAAGAATCGTTTAGATTCAGACCGTCGCTGTTTTGCATTCTTCCATCTGCGGATGCCGGATGAGCCCCTGATATTCGTTGAAGTTGCTTTAGTTAAAGGTCTCGCTGGGAATGTCCAAGAACTTTTGGATGAAGATGCTCCGGTTATTGATCCGAATGAGGCCGATACTGCGATTTTTTATTCTATATCAAACGCGCAACGCGGGCTGAACGGCATCAGTTTTGGTGGTTTTCTTATCAAACGTGTAGTGGACGTACTACAATCTGAATTTCATGGATTGAAAACATTTTCGACGCTTTCTCCAATTCCGGGATTCCGCAAGTGGCTTGATGAGTCGCTGCAATCGGTAGGCGAGCCACTCGTTACGGGTTTCGTTACAGAAAATGACGCGATGGCGCTGAGATTAGCTGCATCATTGCCAGATGAAGAAAAAGAGCCGTTGCAGGCCATACTTGCGTCATCCAGCTGGATCGAAGACGAATTAATTAGCGCTGCAGTTGAGCCAATTCTCATGCGTCTTTGCGCGCATTATCTCTTGAAGGAAAAAGGTCGAACCGGTGGTGCGTTAGATCCAGTCGCAAACTTTCATTTGACGAATGGCGCGCTGGTGGAGCGCCTTTGCTGGAAAGGGAACCCAACGTTACCTGGCATGGCCAGCTCTTATGGAATGATGGTTAATTACTTGTATAGGCTTGAGGATATAGAAGAAAATCATGAATTTTATACTGGTGAAAAAGAAATAAAAGCGTCACAAAATGTGATTCGGTTATTAAAAAAATAAATAATATACTTTATACAATATTTAAACTGCCATTAGTATTTTGAGCAGCCGAGATTTCGTAAATTTCTCTTTAAACTGCGCGGATACAGGTAAATTGTATTGGTTAACTTGGCAACTGGATAAGGGTTTTTGAAGCACGGGATTGAGATAAAGCATTGAATTAATGAAAAAAGTTAAATAATGCCTGTTGGAAAATGCAATAGGAGTCGCCCCCGCTATCACGTTTTTATCTATATGTTTGATGCTGCATCAGTGATTTTTGAAGGCAGTGAAATCTAGTGGCATATAGCTGCGATAGTGGCCGACAAAAATAGGCAGCGGACTTTTCCGTTGGCCATGCTATGTGGGACTTCCGATAATAGCCCGATCGAAGGATGACACTTTTAAGGTTTTTCACTGTTAAGAATCCCTTTGCTTGACCCGCCCGATTGCTATTCTTATACAGGGTCGCTCGATGCGCTCGGATTAGGACTGAATTCCGCGGGCGTGGCGGAATTGGTAGACGCGCGTGGTTTAGGTCCACGTGGAGAAATCCGTGGGGGTTCGAGTCCCTCCGCCCGCACCAAGCTTTGATGAGCTGAGAGAGTTGTTATTAGGTCAAAACTAGATTTCGATCGGTATTTTTTATGCAGGTTACAGAGACAAAGAACGAAGGCTTAAGCCGAGAATTTTCTATTACGATTCCGGCCGGTGACATAGAAGATCGCATTCTCGCAAAACTCGCAGAAATCGGTCAACAGGTAAGTATTCCCGGTTTTCGCCAGGGTAAAGTGCCGACGAAGATTCTTCGACAGCGCTATGGCCAGGCTGTTCTCGGGGATGTGATCCAAGATACGGTTGTTGAAACGTCTTCAAAAGCTATTGATGATGAAAGTTTAACGCCGGCGACGCAGCCGAAAATTGACGTTACAAAATTCGAGGACGGCGAAGATTTTGTATATACGATGGCCGTCGAAATAATGCCTGAGATTACGCCCGTTGATTTCAAAACCATTAAGCTCGAAAAGCTCGTTTGCGATATTAGTGAAGAAGAAATTGAAAAATCAATGGCGAATATTGCTTCGGAAGTAGTTAGGTCCGAACCGATTAAACGTGCTAGGAAGGCCCGTAAAGACGACATCGTTGTGATTGATTTTGTTGGATCGGTTGACAACGAAGAGTTTGAAGGTGGTAAGGGAGAAGATTTCCAACTGACACTTGGCTCGAACCGGTTTATTCCGGGATTTGAGGATCAGTTAATTGGTGCTAAACCGAAAGACCATGTGACAGTGAACGTCAAATTTCCAGAAGACTATCCGGCAGAAAAACTAAAGGATAAAGACGCGATTTTTGAAGTCGATATCAAGGAAATTCGGGAGCGTGTAGATACCCCAATAGATGACGAATTAGCTAAATCGCTTGGATTAGAGAGTTTGGAGCAACTTAAAGATGGAACGAGACAACAGCTTGAGCAAAATTACAATATGTTTTCGCGTAACCGCTTGAAACGCGAGTTGTTGGATCAGCTGGATAATGCCCACGAATTCGAAGTCCCGCCCGGCATGGTGGAAACTGAGAACCAAGTGATTTGGGAGCAATATGAGCAAGCGCGCAACGAAAATGGTTTGGAGGATGAAGATAAGGAAAAGTCAGAGGACGAATTAAAGGGCGAATACAATAAAATTGCGGTTCGTAGGGTGCGGCTTGGTTTACTCTTGGCGGAAATCGGCCGAATTAACAATATTGAGGTTAGCGCGGAAGAGGTTAACCAGGCAATGTTGCAGGATGTGCGTAAGTATCCCGGACAGGAACGCCAAGTGATGGAATACTTTCAGAAAGATCAGCAGGCAATGGCGGGATTGCGTGCCCCGATATTCGAAGAGAAAGTGGTCGATTTTATTACCGAAATTGCGGACGTATACGAACGCCGCGTGTCGCCAGAAGAGCTTATGGCTGACCCGGATGCGAAGGACGAAGAGTTGAAAGCCGACGCTGCCAAAAAACCTGCAAAGAAGAAAACTCCGCGAAAGAAGAAAGCAGCGGGAAAGAAAAAAACGGAGGCTGAGGCGAAAGCTGAGGATAATAACTCTGAAGATAAATGAATTGTGTAGCTCGGGCGAGAGGATCTGATTGTTTGCGATGACATTTTTTGACGATATCCAGATGAATGCGCTTATTCCAATTGTGGTTGAACAGACCAATAGGGGCGAGCGTTCATACGACATCTACTCACGGCTTCTTAAGGAAAGAATCATCTTCTTAACGGGCCCCGTAAACGATGCCGTTGCTTGCGTAATTTCGGCGCAGCTGCTGTTTCTCGAGTCGGAGAATCCAAGTAAAGACATTGCTTTCTATATTAATTCGCCTGGAGGTGTAGTAACGTCCGGGCTTTCGATATATGACACGATGCAATACATCAAACCAGACGTGTCAACGGTTTGCCTCGGTCAGGCGGCCTCCATGGGTTCACTTTTATTGGCCGCTGGCGCAGCTGGGAAACGCTATTGCCTTCCAAACAGCCGAATTATGCTTCACCAACCATCCGGTGGATTTCAAGGTCAGGCGAGCGACATAGAAATACATGCTCGCGAAATTCTGAACTTGCGCCGACGTCTTAATGAAATTTACGTGAAGCATACCGACCAAGATTATGAAACAATTGAGGCTGCGGTTGAGCGTGACAACTTCATGTCGGCCGAAGATGCGAGGGAATTCGGTCTAATTGACAAGGTCGAAACGGCTAGAGCGAGTGAAGAAGAAACGTCAAATTCTGAAAGCAAGCATTCAGGCGATTCGGGGTCATAGAGTTAATTTTACTTTAAGTCATAGAATTTTTGAACGAATGGCATAGGGCTTGCAAAATTTTGTTTGGATCTCGGGCACTGAGCGAATCGTTACATAATAAGGGCTTTCGCACCTGAGGGTTGTGGCTGTTCGAACTTTTTGTGTGCCGTAACTTTGTATTTGTTTACCAAGAGTTTGTTTGGCTAACATAATTGCCTAAGTCGGTAACTAACGGATAACCAACTAATGACGAAGTCCAGCAACAGCGACTCAAAGAATACTCTCTATTGTTCGTTTTGCGGTAAAAGCCAACATGAAGTCCGCAAGTTGATCGCTGGCCCAACCGTATTCATCTGTGATGAATGCGTCGAATTATGTATGGACATTATAAAAGAAGATCATAAGGCTACTGTTTCGAAATCGAGTGACGGAGTTCCAACGCCCAAGGAAATCCGACAGGTCCTTGATGACTATGTGATTGGTCAGGCGCATGCTAAACGGGTTCTGTCAGTCGCTGTTCACAACCACTATAAACGATTAAATCACGGCAATAAGAACGGTGATGTTGAACTCGCCAAGTCAAATATTTTGCTCATTGGTCCAACGGGTTGCGGCAAAACATTGCTGGCTCAAACGCTTGCGCGGATCTTGGATGTACCATTCACAATGGCTGACGCGACTACGCTGACTGAAGCTGGGTATGTTGGCGAAGATGTTGAAAATATTATTTTGAAGCTTCTGCAATCTGCGGACTACAACGTGGAACGAGCGCAGCGTGGGATAGTTTATATAGACGAGGTCGATAAAATCAGTCGTAAATCAGATAACCCATCAATTACGAGAGATGTTTCAGGTGAAGGCGTTCAGCAGGCGTTACTGAAAATTATGGAAGGCACCGTGGCGAGTGTGCCACCTCAAGGAGGACGAAAGCATCCACAACAAGAGTTTTTGCAGGTCGATACGACTAACATTCTCTTTATCTGTGGTGGTGCGTTTTCTGGATTAGAAAAGATAATTTCTTCCCGTTTTAAAGGTTCCTCTATCGGTTTTGGCGCTGATGTGCGAGGACCAGATGAGCACGAAATTGGCGATATTTTAATTGATGTAGAACCAGAAGATTTGTTGAAGTTTGGCCTTATCCCCGAATTCGTTGGTCGTCTTCCAGTATTGGCAACGTTGACCGACCTTGATGAGGACGCATTGGTAGAGATTTTGAGCAAGCCACGGAATGCGCTAATTAAGCAATACCAACGTTTGTTCGACATGGAGGATGTGCAACTTGAGTTTTCAGAAGATGCCTTGCGAGCTATTGCTCAGAAGGCGATTGCTAGAAAGACCGGTGCTCGTGGATTGAGGTCGATTATGGAAAGTATTTTGCTTGACCCAATGTACGAATTGCCGGGCCTCGAGGGCGCCGAAGAAATTGTGATAAATCGGGAAGTTGTCGAAGGACGTGCGGAACCGCTTTATATTTATGCGGACCGACGAGACGAACTTGAATCTAGTGCTTAATTGAATACTAGCAGATACCCCTTGAACGACTGCCCGTCGGAGCCCAAGTAGTAAATTCGTTAGAACAGTATTTCTTGTCCGACTACATAAATCGAAAAGATGGAGCGTCATGCCTGAGACGATCGGCGATCAAGTTTTTCCCATCCTACCGCTTCGGGACATTGTTGTTTTTCCTCATATGATCGTGCCGCTTTTTGTCGGTCGCGATAAGTCCGTTCTTGCTTTAGAAGACGTCATGAACGACGACAAGCAAATTTTGCTTGCAACTCAAAAGAATGCTGCCGAGGACGACCCCGGCACAGATGATATCTTTCGAATGGGAACAATAGCCACTGTTTTGCAATTACTGAAATTGCCGGATGGCACCGTTAAGGTTTTGGTCGAGGGCAATCGGCGGGCAAAAATAAAACAGTTTACGGAAAAGGAAGCTTTCTTTGAGGCGGAAGCGACGCCCATCCTTGATAAAACTTCTAAACCAGAAGAAGTTGAGGCGCTAACGCGAGCGGTGTTGTCTGAATTCGAGCAATACATCAAGCTTAACAAAAAAGTGCCGTCGGAAGTTCTCATTTCGGTGAATCAGATTGAAGACCCCGGTAAACTTG
>PBOZ01000108.1 GCA_002724555.1 Rickettsiales bacterium | reverse complement strand
CAACGCCCTCGCGCTTTCCATCCTCGCGGCGGCAAGAGGGGGTATAGAAGGTGACTCGCTTTTTTCTTCAGCAGAAAATCGCGAAGTATCAGGGGGAACTAAATACTTATCTTGGAGCGCATTATGCAGGTCTATGCGTTTCTGCGTAGCCCCGGGCGTAAAGTTAAATGACGGGGGTCGGCTAGACCACGCACGCGGCGTCCCCGCCGCTTCGTAATACTCATCAAGCCTTTTTACGATTGAGCTAAAATCAGTACCGGGATACTGTGCAGACAAAGCTCTGTACTGTCGCTCAAGCTCAGCAGCTTGTTCAGGACTAGTTACCCCACCACTTGACATGGGCACCACGTTCATTGCCAGTTCATCGCCTTTCGGGCGATACCTTTCAACCAAAGCCTCTCTCATTTTTGAACCGGAATCTCGGTCCATAGCTTTTACAGCGTCATATTGCCTCATGAGATCATCAGGGACATTGGCATTGATCAACTCATTTCTATCCATTGAGTCAATCGCTGCATCCATCCGGGCGTTTAGCTCAGCAACAGTTGCACTTGAAACCCCTGAATCGTATGGCTGGGAATCTGGACGGTCATACTCAAGCCCCAACATTCCAGCCAGACGATCACCGACAAAACCCTTGTCAGTCATTCTGTCAAAAGCAGGCTGCAATTCTTGTGGGCCGAACATTTCCAATAGTTCAGAAGCTTTTGCTCCAGAAGGAACGTCAAGGCCAAGGCTAGGGTACTGACTCCGAACACCCGCAATTTCATCGTACAGGGGCTCAACATCTTCGTAATTACGAAGCCCGCTTCTAGGGCTAACAGGTAACTCAGACAACCTATCCCTTATTGGCTGAACCTGCTCATTAAAAGCAAGAAGCTCTTCTGGATAAGAAGTCATTCCTCCGTCGTTCATACCCATAGGAGGGACACCTTGCGGCATCGGCTGTTGCGGAGCAGGCATCTGCGGAGGCATCCCCATAGGAGGCATTCCTCCCGGCTGTGGAGGCATTCCACCAAACTGAGGCGGCGGCTGCTGAGGCTGTTGATTCCCCATAGCCGCTATGCCGCTAAGTATTTGATCCTTAACAGTACCTTGCGGAGTCTCTTGGTTTTCAGCAGAAAACCTTTTCCTCATGTCTTGTCGTCTCTGTATTTCAGAAACAACCAGATACTGAGGAAGCTGCCCAGAAGGCTGTTGAGCCTCCCTCATTAAAGCCTGATCAGGCAAACCTTTTATGAGGTCTTCTTGCTCAAATATATTCATTAACCTAATCCAGCTAGTGCCCTATAAAGGCCAACGCCACCTATACCCGCGCCTAAAGCCTGAGACGCAGGGCTCACTGTGGGGCCATATGCAGCCCTAGTCTGCCCCGGCTCAACAGGCAGGCCCCTGAGAATATTGCTAAAGAATGACAATTGCTCCCTCGGGAACGCTTGCTGTCTCAGGAAATCCTGATAACCCATATCCATGCTGCGCTGACCCATTCCTCGCTGAATCTCACCCGCCGCTTGCAGGTTACGCAACCTTTCAATAGCCATTGCTTGCTCTCGCTCGCCAAGGTCACCGAGCATTCCGGCAGCACGAAGCTGCTGGTCTCTGGTGGCTTGGTCTGCACTAAGGCCAGCAAGTCCGAGTCGCGCTGCAGTTTCAGCGGAACTGACATTGAACCTATCAGCAGACATCCGCATTTCATTTGCCGCTCGACGTGCACTGTCTTCCTGCTGCTGAGCATTAAGACCTAAGCGTGCGGCCTCTTGTCTGGCGCTTTCTGCAGCCTGATAGACGTTTGTCTCTTCTCGCTGCTGAGCAAGTCTGAGTTCTTCGTTCTGGGCAAACTGCCTTTGACTGAACTCTTCTGCTGCTCTATTAGCCGCATCTTCTTGCTCTTGGGCAGTAAGACCAAGCCTCGCAGCTTCTTGTCGAGCATCTTCCTGTATCTGGAATCTTTGTTGCTCAAACTGTTGATACTGCTGACGCCCTTCTTCAGTGATTTGGAAAGCAGATTGCTTGTATTGCTCAGCAGCCTGCCTTGAAGCCTGCTCTTGCTCTTGTTCGCTAAGCCCAAGCCTTGCTGCTTCTTGCCTTGCTTGCTCTCCAGCGTTAAAGGCTGCTTGCTGGAATTGCTCCTGCGTTTGTCGTCCAGCTTCAGTCTGCTGGAAAGCCGACTGCCTAAACTCTTCTTCCGCTCTACGAGCAGCTTCCTCTTGCTCTTGAGCATTCAACCCCAGTCGAGCAGCTTCTTGTTTTGCTTGCTCTCCAGCATTGAAGGCATCTAAGTCAATTCTTTCTTGCGCTACCTGAGCCTCAAGTTGCTGACCCTCTGCGCTCTGCCTGAATTGCTCTTGAGCCTGATTAGCTGCCTCTTCCTGCTCTTGGGCCGATAACCCTAACCTTGCAGCTTCTTGTCGAGCCTGTTCTCCAACCTGAAAAACCTGATTGCTCAGTTCTTGCTGCGTTACGCGACCAGCCTCAGTTTGTTGAAAGGCCGACTGCTTGTATTCCTCTTGCGCTCTCCGCGCAGCCTCCTCTTGTTCCTGAGCACTTAATCCTAAATCAGCGGCCCGTTGGCGAGCACCTTCTCCAGCCTCGTAGGACCGGATTGCCATGTTCTGTTGCTCTTGCCTAGCTTGCTCAGATGTCTGGAAAGCAGATTGCCTTAATCCTTCTGCCTCTCTTTTTGCCTGATCCTGAGCTTGAGCCTTGCTGAGCCCAAAGTCAGATTCTTGCAGCCTAGCCGCCCTGTCCGCCTCAAACGTCTGGAGGGCCTGCTGATAAGCAGCCTGACCGCCTCTTGCTTGTATATCGGCTAACTGCTCGCCAAGATTTCTTTCCCTTTCCGCCTGCATGATGGCTTCTCTGTAACCGCCTAAGCCACCAGCAGATGCTGCCTGTTGAGATATTTGGCTCCCAGTAATGTCAGACTGGCGACGAGCCTCTCTCTTTTCTATATCCGTAACCAACTGCTGGTACGGATTCATGTACTTTTCTAGTGTTTCAGCATCAGCAACCGTGCCAGCTTCAAAATCTTTGACAGGACCAAGGTCGCCCGCATACTCGCTTTCTAACTCTCTAGCCGTGTAATCCTGATCAAGTTCTCTCGCGACATACCCGGGGTCAAAAGTGCCTGCCGTGTAGTCAGATTGTAAATCTCTTGCTCGATAATCCTGAGATATATCTCCGGGGACGTATCCCGGGTCAAAAGTGCCAGCTTCATATTCAGAGGCTCCCGGCACATCTACTGTTCCGGCAGAAAATTCTCCCGCTTCGTAGCCAGAATCAATGGGGCCAGCCCGATACCGAGAAAATAAATTCCGCGCTCGATACCTTGGGTCTCTTTGCTGGGCCTCGTAGTCCATAGAAAAATCTGCAGGACGGAGTCCACTAGTAAGTGTCCCGGGGCGATAGGACTGACCAACCCTGCCAGCTTCGTACCCTGAATCAAACTCAGCAGGGTCATAGCCAGACTGCCGCTGATCCGCTTCGTATCCTTGACCCAACCTTCCAGCCGCATACCCCGGATCGAAAGTGCCAGCTTGATAAGCTGAACGAATCTGTTGGGGGTTAAACCCACCAGCAATGTTCATCCCCATATTGCTGTCTTGATAACCTATTTGAGACGCAATATCTGAGGCCATCCCCAACTGAGGAGGTGCCCCTGCAGCAGCCATGTCATACATGCCCCGCATGCCCATCTGCTCATAGGGCGTAAAGTCAGCAATTCTTTGCCCGGTATACCCTTCATAAGGTCGAGCCGTCTCATAGATTGTCCGGCCCAGCATTTCCTCAAAATACGGACGAGCGTATTCCGGGAGATTTGTAGTTATCTGAGTAACTTCTGATGGACCGCTGCTGCCGCCTTTACTCATTGGTCAAACCTCTTTTCATAAACGACATAAGCCCTGTCGTAATCATCTTGCTTAAGCCATTGCCAGAATCCCATTCTGGCGGTGGCCTCAATACCTTGGCAGTTATTGTCTCTTGCCCAGCTATCGAATCTGTCAAGAATGTCCCAGACCCAATCGTTAAAATTATCCCCGCCTAAAAACTGAATCGCGAGCATTCTTTTGTGTGGGTAATCAACAAGCTCTGTTGTACCAACACCGTCAATCTCTTTGTCTTTATTGAATGCAACCCAAAGATGCTGATGTCCATTCAGGATGGCAGAGTACAAAACCTCCATACTCCACCTGCCGTTTGACCTTGCTACCGCCCTAGCTAATTGCTCGCGTACATCAGGCCACAAGGTATTTAGGTAATTACTGGGAACAAGCGCGATTGTGTGAGTTTGCTCCCCCCTTTCTGACCGGGGCCTAACTTTTGGCTCTCTCGATATATCTTTGATGTGCAAAAGATCAGCGGCTTTTACTGGCTCATTCATGCTGGCATTACTCCCCCAGAGCGCATGGGCTGAGGCTGTCTCATGGTCCCGGTTCTTTCCATCCTGACTCGATCCAGCATTCCATCAAGCTCCCGAACCCCGGCATCTGTGCTGCCGTCTCCAATGCCAGAAACAACGTCAGCGGGAACAATGTACTCCCCGGGGCTAACAGCAACTGGCTGATCTGCGCCAATCATCCCCGGAATGCGATCATCCATTCCGCCACCAGAACCAACAATTTCTCCCTCAGTCTGAGCGTTTGGGACTATCTCCTGTAGCACTTTTTCACGCAGCATCTGGAATGCTTCAGGGCCAAACTCATCAACGAATCTGGCAATCACAACTTCAGCTTCTTCTTCAGCGAGGCGACCAGAGATAGCCATAACTGCTCGATCAATTAGCAACTGACCATTAGCCTCCATCGTGTCACTCATGGCAGAGTCAGAAGTATTACCACCTTCCCTCATGCCCGGTCCGTCAAGTGACGGGACAGACCCAGTGCTATTTATTATTTCGCGCAAAATATTTATTTCGGCCTGCTGCTCAGGGGTCAATTCCTCAGTAGGAATATCTGTTATTCCACCACTAGTGTCCGCAGGGCTACCGGGGGGCCTTGTTGAACTAGGGGGGCTTATTGGGTTATTTGCATCCAAAATTACCCGCTCCACAAGAGCAGGATCAGAGCCGGGGTCAATCATCTGATCCATTCTAGGCTCAGCAGTAAAGTCACCCGGGCCGGAATCTTCAGTACGAAGACTTGTTATTCCCCCTGTAGTCCCTCCAGTAGTCCCTCCAGTAGTTACTGTGCCATTTGTCTTTGGAATACCCTCAAACCCCGGGCCTCCCCCCATGTCGATAGCGCCATCTCCTGCATTTTCAGGAGGAAGATCGCCTGCATCTGCCGGGGGATAATTACCGCCGGTAAAAGGAGGGGGCGCAGGTGGCCTGAAGTATGAAATCTCAGCATCAAAACCCGGGCGATAACCTGCCAATTCTTCACGACTTATTACCTGAGAAGGACGAATGCCTGCCTGTCTTAACGCAGCATCAGCCCCTCGTTGATATGCCGTACCTGTTTGCTCAGCAACATCACTAATAACTCGGCCAAAAATACCATCTTCCAAGTGGGCTGTTGCAGAGTCATGGGCAAGATTCCCTGCCGCATCAATTGCCCCTGCAAGCGCATCTTGGCTTTCAGCCACAGGATTACTAGATTCTATTCCCGAATCACCATACCGATATGTCGTTCCACCTACAGTGATTGAAGCATTTCGGTTGTTTCTTAAGTGATTGCCGATACCCCTCTGGTTAGGATTGAACTCACCACCGTTATTCATCCTCACGACAGACTGACCTTTAATCATGTCTTGCAGGCCATTGAGGCTTCTTCCGTAATGGGCAGGATCTATAGAGGTAACACCGCCCCCTGCCGCCACCTTACGAGGAATTTTGTATCCCGGGTAATCCCTTTCAAGCTGCTCAAAAGAGCGATTCATGATGCCAACGTTTCTTAGATAATCTTCCTCACGTTCTCGCTCAAAGCGTCGGCCTTCCTCCTCAAATTCTTCCTGAGCGGCTAACGCAGCCTGCTGGCCTTCACCTACACCAATAGCCGCTAATGAACTAGGCTGAAGCAATGTTTTTCCAAACGCGCCCGGCTCTTTAAAGGGAGCGGTGAATCGGTCTCCAATACTTTGCTGTTCTCTCAAATCGCTTAAAGTAGATTCCAGATTAGAAACTCTTTGATCTGCAATACCTTTAAGGTTAAGAGCCTCTAATTGAGCATCTGCCGCAACATTTGATGCTTGAATAGATGGATCAAGACTCACTGGAGAGGGCGAAAAATCTGCAGATACAGATAAAGGTGACTGACTTCCCACAGGTGACATCTGCAAGGGATTACCAAGAGCGTCAGTTGGAAGCCCAGCAACATCTGGAGTGGCAAAAGCACTTGCGACATCCGAGCTTGCAGCAGCAACATCTGCCCCCGCAGTAGCAAGATTTGCTCCCGCCTCAGAAGCTGCTGTCTGAGCAGCATCAAGAGCCGCAGATGTATCTCCTATCGCTGGATTAAGAGCGTCTGATGCAGCACCCAAAGCTTTACCAAGACCAAAGCCGGTAATGCCAGACAACAGACCCTTCTTAATGTCGCCAGTCACAGCCGTCGTCGCAAGACCCGACCCAATAGCAGAGGCTAATGCTGTCTTCCCGGCCAAAGCAGGAATTACTGACGGCAACACAGACGCCCCCAAAGTGCTGCCTAGTATGGAAGCAAGAAAAGGCAGGAACGCTTCAGGCTGGCCCGTTACCGGGTTAATCGTCAGAGACCCCGTAGGAGACAATGCCGCAATTCCCTGAACCTCTACAGGGTTCATATGCACAAGCATCGAATCGCCATAGCGTCCATGCTGCGCCATCTCATCCATAAAGGGCTTTGCTGGATATTGGTTCATAACTAACTTGTCTCTACGCCGAATAAGTTAAAGCTGACATTAGCCGCGCTTGAATAAACCTTTACTACGTCTTTCTGACCTAAGCACAAGCCAATCACCACAGTTCTTGTTGTGGTAGCCGCCAAGTCTTCGTCATAAAAAATAAACTGCTTATCATCTGCCGAGGCATTGTTAACGTGCACGCTAACCCGGAACGTAATTCCAGACCCGCCTCTGTTACATACAACAAGAGAACTGCAGGTAGTCTGAGTGAGGTCAGGGACTGAATACAGGGTGGTTGTCGTAGTTGCATTTACATCAACCTGTCCGAGAACCTTGATTACATCAGCCACCTGATGCTCCCATCAAAAGAAACTGAAACCGACGCATTGCCAGAGAGCCGGGCTTGTCACCCTGCGTCTTTGCAAGTTCTATGTCGTTTTCTAGTGTCTGAAAAGTGAACTCTATTGTCCTTCTAGTGACTGCCTCATTCTCTTCAGCGTACTCCAGAGCAGGCGCGGGCAAGGGAATTGTTCTTCTGGTTGCCATTAACGTCTCCCGTCAGGCCGCATATCAAATCTGAGGTCGCCAAGCCTCCAACCATACCCAGACCCAGAACTTTCTACCCGGACAATTGAATGCCTTGCTCTGTTCCTGACATAAGACTGGGTGCTGCTTGGCGTTATAGTCGACGTTGATAGCGTGGCATCAGTCTCAAGCGGGAAATCGCTACCCTTAATAACTATATTTGCGGAAGCGTCTGTCTGGTTTCCATTGAATGTAAAGTCAGGAACGATCCGGCTCATAAACATAAAGAACTCGCCTTCAGATAATTCCAGATCACCTGACTCAATGAACGCAGTCATAGCCTCTCCGTCTGCGTCATAGCCAACTTCATGCTCGTAAAGGTAATTGCTCTCACCATCTATAGCCGTGGCAGCCAAAGGATATTGCCTCGTTGTACCGCCGATCCAAGAACCTCTAGATAAAGTCCCAACAGACCACAGGTTCTCTTCGTAATTGAACGTCACATAATTAGTGATCTCTGTGTTTCCTGACCCCACGGGATAAAACCAGCTAACTTCGTTGTAGTCAGTATTTTCCGCAGCAAAGACCTTGAACGCCTGGTCTTGATTCAGGTTAGAAAACACATGCTCTTTAACGGAGCAGGGCACTGGCTGAACAGAACCGTTGTAAACATAGAAGTTTCTTCTGTCCATGAAATAGACAACACCGCGAGCGTTGACAGCGGCATTCGGGGAAATCATGGATACGTCTGAGCTTAGGCGCGTAAATTCAAATATAAACGGAGCGCCAATAAACCTCATGGAATGCAGGCTTACGTCAGTCCAGATAAGTATCTCTTGCCTTGTCTGAACAGCCCCAATAATTTCAGAGCCAGAGTTAATCCTTACGCCCCCAGCAGTGTTAGTTGCTGTAGGAGTCCAATCGGCAGCATTTTCTTGATCAGAAAACCTTACAAACAATGGGTCTATATTTGATGAACCAATGGGATTAACGCCAAAGGCGATAACGTGCTGATCTGTATCTGAGACCATTGTTTGGAGCGCAATAGTTGGAGCATCTGAAGCCCCGCTAAGGCTTGTGATATTGACGGCTCTGGCTCCGGTTCCACTAGACTCGTCCCAGTAATAAATGCCGCCGCCCCGAACATTAAGTATTAGGTCTTCACCAAAGTTATCTTGACTCCACAAGCGCAATTGGTTTCTTGAAGCTACAGAGCTTGAGCTTCCCCAAGTTCCCGAACCCCAAGGCTCAGCGCCCCAACCAGTGCCACTAACAAAAGCATTCAGTCCTGTATTGATTTGATAGGCACCAACTACACTAGAACCACCATTGCCAGAATCTGAAGCATTCGCTGTAACGGAATCCCCGCTCGTATCCTTAGCTTCAATTGTGTAAGTGTTGGTCGTTGGGACGGTGGCAATCTGGTATTCCTGATTCAGGACCGCAGCAATAATATTGCCGCCCAAAGATGCAGCATCGCTAAATGTGACAAAGTCATTAACAACAGCGCCGTGCGCTGTATCTGTCACAGTTATGGTTGAAGACCCATTTGTTGCCGCAAACGTTACATCGCCTGCCGAAGTTGTAGCCCGAAGCGGAGTTACGTCATTGAAGCCGCTGCCCTCAGCAATATAAAACTTAAGGTTCGTCCCCAAGGCAATATATTTGATTGACTCCAAAGAAGCCCAATCATGTATTGACCGGCAAATACCCAAAAAGGAATCTTCGGCAAACTTCCGCCAGCCACCTATTTTTTCAGGGCGACCTTTCCTAAACCGAATCTTGTCGGAGTCAAACCACCCGGCGTCGGCTGTGTACTCAGTCCCTTCTTTATTGACGCCCGGGGCAAACTGTATCTTCGTTAATGGCATCAACCTCGCCTGCTGTAACTTAAAGGCCCTCGGGTCTGCATAAACCCCTCCGAACCAAGCCCGGCAAAGCCTCCGCTAAAGCCTCCGCCGTGATTAAAACCAAAACCCCCGCGACCCCCGCGACCGGGTAACCCTATGTTGGGCTGCATAAAAGTCGGCGGTTGTTGCGGACTCATTGGCTGATACATGGCAGGACTGCCAGAGGGGCGATGTGGGTCATCTGGAGTCTGAAATGAGGCTGGCAATGGTTCCCGAGGAGGTTCAACAGGATCAGCAGGACTACCGGGGGGTCGATATGGGCCACCCGGAGGCTGAGGTTCTGGTTGATACGGCGCAGGGCCAGTCTGCCCCAAAGGAGCAGGGGGAGTATATGGCTGGTAATGTGGGAACTGAAAGGTGTCTGTCATGTTTTGTGGAATGCCATAGCCAGCAAACCTATCAGCGGTATTTTGCATTTGCCCGTAACCCGGAGACATTATCGGCGCGTTATAGCTAGGCGGCGCTGAAAACGGAGGAATCCCTGCGTCAGGGTATGAAGGAGAACTTGGAGGCTGAGGGTAATACCCTCCCGGCTGGGGCATGTTCTGCCTTCCTTTACCGGGCATGGATGGTCCTCTGCCTTTACCGGGACCAGATGGGCCTCTGCCTTTACCGGGGCTTGGAAATCCCGGAGACCCTATTGGGCCTCTACCTTTACCCGGGCCAGATGGACCCCTGCCTTTGCCGGGACTCGGAAAACCCGGGGAGCCCATTATTGGACCCCTACCTTTCCCCGGGCCAGATGGTCCCCTGCCCCTACCCGGTTCCGGAAACCCCGGCATGTAAGGAGGGTCCATAGGCATCGGAAAACCCGGCATGTAAGGAGGGTCCATAGGCACAGGTGTGGGAATACTTGCTACTGGACCCCTGTTACCGCCGCCAAAATCTACCCTATTGCCATCTTCGTCAAAGTAACTCCCTCCTGCCATTGGCTCCCTGCCACCCGGCATGCCCGGCGGCATGCCCGGTCTTTGACCTATTCGCCCCTGATGACCGGGAAGTTGAACTTCTCCTGAAGCAATAGCACCGGAACCGCGAGGATCAAATGGAGGTGGAGGCTGTCGGAACAGATTTTGCCTGTAGTTCTGGGCCGGGCGAGCCTGCTGTATTCCCCCAGCAAAAGGATCGGGAACGCTAGGATCGAGATCAACGCCAGACCGAAGTGCTTCCTGAAGGGCTCTATTGAAGTTGCTCAAAGAAGGAGGCACGTTCCCAATATTTCTTAGCGGATCAAGAGGTTGGCGGGACGGACCCCCACCTTTCCCCGGAAGAGATCGGCCTCTGCCCTTCCCCGGACCAGATGGGCCTCTGCCTTTTCCCGGGCTCAACGGGCCTCTAGGCGTCATGTCCCGCCTCGGGTCGTATTGCGCGAAAGGATCGTGCCTTCTTCGCAGATAAACCGAACCTATATCTCCGGGAAACTGAGACATGCTATCTCTCCTGATATTCGCCAGACTCAATCATCTGGCATATTTCTAAGGCTCGATCACCCACTTGGGTTGCCCATTTGCTGTCGTAAAATTCTTTACTCGCCTCAGTATAGTTACCGTCAGCCATATGACCTAATGCCTTCACAAACCCACGAAGCCTTGTCTGGCCAATATTGAATGACAAATCTATAAGGGCGTCTCGCCTTACGATGTCCAGATCGTCAAACCATTCATACTCAGAAGTAAGTTCTTTTCGACAACGACTGACATCATTATCCAGCAAGAAATCTATCTCTTCTTCGCTAAGACCAAGAGAGCCCTCAGCAAGACACCGCCCAACACCAATCGTGGTTAGACCAAGATGGTCTTCGTAAGCATGGGTCTTTACGCCTTCATGGCGCTTCAACATCTTCTTCAGTCGATAACTCATCTTCGTCCAAGTCTCTGTAATACTTAATGATGCTTAATGCTTGTCGAATGTAACGCTTAACTTCGGCTATGTTTGTACTTAGATTTTCGTAACCCTTCGGAGTCAGTCCGTAATAGGCATCAACTGGAGCATTTCCCACCTCAAGGGCATCTAAATATTCCTGCATCGTCTCCGGGGTCAGAACCTTCCATTCAACAAGAAGCGGGTTTATTTGATTAGGCAGCGGCGGATGGTACACCGGAGCGGGTTTTTCAATCGTAATAACCTCAACCTGATTTACATCAGGAACCGGGGTCGGTCTTACTAATGCACAGCTAGTTAAACTGATCAGGATTAGTAATAGAGGCAAGCTCTTCATTGACCCTTAACGTTCCTTTGTTAATTACCTTTTGGATTAAACCCGGCTTCTTTATCGAAAGCATGTTCAAATTGTGCTTGGCAAACGTCCTTCTCATGTCGGCTACTTGAGTTTCTGCAGCCCTTGCCGCATCAGAAAGTTCACTAATCCTTTGAAAGTTTTGCTTTTCTGTTTCTATTCGATCAAGGATTTCCTTGTTTTGAGAACTAATCGTTCCTTCCAAAACAGCTTGATTGTTTATCGCCACTTGAAGCTCAGTCTTTAAGGCAGCTTTTTCGGCCTCTGATCTATCGTAATAAACCTTAAAAGAAATCCCGCACATGACCAGTGCGGCTCCTAAGACCCCCGAAACCTGCCACATCATTTTCTAGCCATATACGCAGTCGCGCCGAAATACAGCCCAACCACTGATGCCTGAGAAAGAAACAGCATGTCACTCAGACTCGCAAGCGTAGCTAAGCGAGCCTCTGGAACAAATGGCATTAGAGGTAAAATAGCAAAGACGCACATGGAGCACATCGCTACCCACGCCATGCGGCGCTGGGTGTCGGCCTTTTCCTCTCGCATCTCCAATTCAAGCATGTCTTGTGAGCGGCGAATTTCATCATCTGTAACCGTGCCATCACCGTCCAAATCAAACTCGGCGTATTGTGATTTGGGCTCAAGTTTTTTAGCCATTTAATCGCCTCCATAGTAAAAAAGAAAAAACAACCAAAGAGCGACCATCGACATTAAGAAAACGCCGACCATGATACTTAGCACCTGCCCAACATCCTTCCAGAATGCAATCCGCTTTTTCCGTTGGGCTTTAATTCGCGCCACTTCCTTAGCGGCGTTTGCCTCGGCCTCCGCCATTCGCGCTTTGATGGATTTATAGAGGTCTCCTTGACCCTGCAGCAGGCAAACGTCGTGCAACATTCGGTCGTAGTTCGCAACCTGCCTAGACACACTCTCAAGCCGCAAAGCCTCGGAATAGCTCATTTTCCCAGCGGCTTGAATTTTCTCGCACTCTTTAGCCGCCATAGCGGCTTCGCTCCAAGAGCCAAGGATGCTT
>PBOZ01000107.1 GCA_002724555.1 Rickettsiales bacterium | reverse complement strand
GAAACAGAGCAAAGCACATGAAGCAAATCGCCCCTGACAGTAAGTACCAATACTGCGACATGAACGGGACATGCTTTGTTACTAATGACTGAATTATAAAATACGAGACGCAAAACTCACCGGAGAAACTTTATGGCAGCGCGGATAAACCACATAACAACGATGTCCACAAACCCTATGGCCATCGGAACGATGTATGAAACTATTTTTGGACTTAATTTTGATACGTCACCTAAACCTGCAAACTACGGAGAGGTCCTCACAGACGGCAATGTCAATTTAAACCTTCATCATCGACTGCCCGGGCAACGGCTAGGTCTAGATCATTTTGGCATTGAAGTTGATGATCTAGAAAAAATATTTGATACTTTAAAGTCTAACTATCCCACTGTGGGTTGGGTTAAGCGGCCTACAAGCTGTCCGTATGGCGGTTACATGGCCCACGACACCGAAGGAAGCATCTTTGCAATAACTGAGAAAAGCGGTGAGCCTAGCGAATTTACGCGAGAGACCACGAAAAACTTCGCGCGATGGTCTGATGGAGACCCCAAGAAACGCAACATCCATCACTACGCCATTCGAACACGGAATATAGAAAAAGTTGCCCAATTTTATCACGAAGTATTCGGATTTACGCATTCACAAGGCAAGGATGGAGACACCAATCATTATTTGTCAGACGGCACGGTTAGCCTGATGTTGATCCCCTGGACCTTAGACGTCTACGCCGGGATTAGCGTAACTGGTCGTGGACCGGATCACATTGGATTTTTGGTAGAGGATGCGGCACTCGTAGAAAAAGAAATTGAAGGTTTCTTTAGTCATTACTCACCTGGGCAATCTCCAATCTGGGTGTTGACCACGATCAATGAAAAATCTGAGGAAAGCCAAATCCGCGCCGCTATGATAGCGAAACAATGCCCTATGACTACCTACAGCTTTACTGACAAAGACGGCACGTTTGTAACCATTGGAGACAAGCCTTTTTAGATCACTTCATAGAAAACGATTTCAAAAATTAAGCCAGATAATAAAAGCACAAACATGAGCATGGGAGGCTCACTTGGCTACAGGGATAAATAACGTAAACAATACACCTAGCCTCACGCCTGGATCGTACGCATATATGTTGAATGCAACGCGCCAATGGTTGAGCCGTTTTGCAGAAAACCGCATGGCGATGGCGGGTTTAATTTTCATTACCTTTATCCTTTTAGTAGCCGCCTTCGCCCCATATATCGCAATTCACGATCCCGATGAAGTAAATATCAAAAATCGACTGGCGCCATTGTCATGGCTACATCCATTCGGGACCGATGCGTTTGGCAGAGATATATTTTCCAGAGTAGTTTACGGCGCACGAATATCTGCAATCGCTGGGATTGGATCGGTCGGGCTCTCGCTTTTTCTAGGTGTATTCCTTGGTGCTTTCGCCGGGTATTCCGGCCGCGTGATTGATAACTGCATCATGCGCCTGATGGATGCGATAATGGCTTTCCCCGGAATTCTTTTTGCGATTGCGTTAATGGCCGTAATGGGTGCCTCTCTGACAAATGTATGCATTGCTCTTGCCATACGCTACACCCCTCATTTTGCTCGCATAGCCCGCGGTGCCGTCTTAAAGGAACGCGAAAAAGAATATGTCGAAGCAGCTGTCGTGCAGGGCGAGTCAAACTTCAGAATATTATTTCGTCAGATAATGCCAAATTGTACCGCCCCCATTTTAGTCCAAATGACGCTGGATTTTGCGCACGCCATCATTGCTGAAGCTTCGCTCAGTTTCCTGGGCGTCGGAGTGCCACCGCCTTCTCCAAGCTGGGGAAATATACTTCATGCTGCACGAACAACTATGGAGTTCTATCCTTGGGGAGCAATTTTTCCGGGACTGGCGATTTGTTTTTCCGTTCTAGGTTTAAACTTATTAGGTGATGGGTTACGAGATGTCCTTGACCCTCGTCTCAGCGAAGAGCGGGGATCTAATGGCTAAACCATTACTTGACGTCCAAAATCTTGAAACTCAATTTTTACTGCGCAACGGTCAACTGAAGGCAGTTGACAACGTCTCCTTTCAGCTCCAAGAAAAGGAAACTCTTGGTATCGTTGGAGAGAGCGGATCTGGAAAAAGTGTGTTGGCTCTATCTTTGATGCGATTAGTACCAGAGCCACCCGGAAAAATTACAAATGGCCATATCTTTTTTAAGGGCGAAGACCTGGTAAAAAAGGGCCAGAAGGAGATGCGTTCCTATCGAGGCAAGCGTATCTCGATGATATTCCAAGAACCAATGGTCGCGCTGAACCCCGCCTATACCGTCGGAGATCAGGTGGCCGAAAGCTACCGCATCCATGAAGGTTATAGCAAAAAAGCGGCCTACGCCGAAGCCGCTGAAATGCTAAATAAAGTGGGCATACCAAATCCTCATCGACGTTTAAATAGTTACCCACATGAATTTTCCGGTGGCATGCGACAACGCGTAATGATCGCGATTGCTCTTGCCTGCAACCCAGACCTATTGATAGCTGATGAACCGACCACAGCACTTGACGTGACTATCCAGGCGCAAATTTTAGACCTCTTGAAAGAGCTAATCGCCCAACTCGGCAAGGCGTTAATATTCATCACGCACGATTTAGGTGTGGCAGCTGTACTTTGCGATCGGATCGCTGTGATGTATGCCGGCAATATTATTGAACTTGCTGATCAACAAACCTTGTTTCGGAACCCAAGGCACCCATACACCCAGGGCTTACTTCGTGCCTTGCCACGTCGCGGCGAGAGACGTCAAGAATTAGATCCCATCCCAGGGACTGTTTGTGATCTCATGTCGCCGCCGCCTGGTTGTAATTTTTGCCCTAGGTGCGATCAGACTTTGGATATTTGTTCGATAGAACAGCCAATACTTCAAAGTGCGGAGGGTAGGGAAATTTCCTGTCATCTATACCAAAAGGGGGGATTATAGATGACCGATACGCTTCTCAAAGTTGATAATCTTAGCAAACACTTTTCGTTAAAGTCCTTCTTTAGCCTTTTTGGAGATGAAAGTGACGTTGTGAAGGCCGTAGATGGTATCTCATTTGGGATAAAACGCGGAGAAACTTATGGAGTGGTCGGCGAAAGCGGAAGCGGAAAATCCACCACCGCTCGGCTCATCACGCGCCTCATAGACCCTACTAGCGGTACCATAGAGTTTGACGGACAAAATATTTCTCATCTCCCCCTAAATGATTTTCACAAGATTCGTCCTCGTATCCAAATGGTCTTTCAGGACCCATACACCTCACTAAACCCGAGAATGCGGGTTAGCCAGGCACTTGGGAACCCACTCAAATTACATGAAATTGTAACAGACGACGCAATTGAAGACCGGGTAATCGAGTTGCTCGAACTAGTCGGCCTTCAGGCCGATCACAGACATAGATATCCGCACGAGTTTAGTGGAGGACAAAGACAGCGTATCAGTATTGCAAGAGCGATGGCACTCGAGCCAGACTTAATTATCGCTGACGAGGCTGTTTCAGCACTTGATGTCTCCGTCCGCGCCCAAATATTAAATTTATTTCGTCGTTTGCAGAAAACTCAAAACCTGACCTACCTTTTTATTGCGCATGATTTAAGTGTTGTTGAACACTTTTGTGATCGTGTCGGGGTCATGCACAGAGGAAAAATAGTTGAAGAAGAATCTGTGGAAAATTTATTTAACAACCCCACCCATCCTTACACCAAAGCCTTAATTTCAGCGATACCATGGTTAACTTAAAGCGTCGGCAGTTTTTTTTATTATCATACGGCCGCCGTATAGCGGCGGGTTCAAGTTGTTTGGATCATGGCTCATATAACAACACGATGTCGGTAATTTTTGGGAGTAATAGGTAGTCTCAAATGGCTAGGTATATTCTTCACAGACTATTGATTTTGTTGCCCGTATTAATTCTGGTTTCGGTATTTTGTTTTAGCCTTTTACATCTAATTCCGGGCGATCCAATTGATTTTATGTTTTCGGACGAAGATTTAGATGACGCCGAAACCCGACAAATGCTTGAAAAGGCATTAGGGTTAGACATGCCTGTATGGAAACAGTACCTCGTATGGGTTGGAAGCGCGATGTTAGGCGACTTCGGCCACTCTATTCATTTTGATAGACCTAATGCAGAGCTCATTTTAGAGCGCTTTCCGGCGACATTATTATTAACTGTCGCGGCAATGATTGTCTCATTCTTAATCGCCATTCCAGCGGGCGTAATAGCTGCAATCAAACGCAACACGCCAACGGACCACGCGGCGATGACTTTCGCATTATTTGGGATCTCTGTACCAAACTTTTGGTTCGGAATATTACTCATCATGGCCTTCTCTATTTATTTCCCAATATTACCCTCTTCAGGTTATGAGGCTTCAATCACCGACCCAATAGAAACATTAAAATTCGTCGCCTTACCGGCGATAACTTTGGGAACCGCTGTAGCCGCAATTCTCGCAAGAATGACAAGGTCGGAAATGCTTGAGGAAATCGGGAAGGAATACGTAAGGACTGCCCGAGCAAAAGGTGTGTCTGAAAGAATGGTTATATTTAAACATACCCTAAAAAACGCAATGGTCCCAATCCTGACGCTCCTTGGCTTGCAATTTGCAAACCTTCTCGGTGGAACGGTAATAGTGGAGACAGTCTTCCAATGGCCCGGGGTCGGCAGCTTAGTAATCGACGCGGTATATGGACGAGATTACCCCTTGGTTCAGGCGTTGATCCTTATCTTCGCCGTAATATTTGTAGTCGTTAACTTCTTCGTCGACGTCCTCTATAAATGGGCAAACCCAAGAATAACCCTAGAATAAAGCTAAATTTGGGACCAAATTTATGCCAAAGTTAAACCACATTGCGAGCATTGCTTTAGACCCACAAACCGTTGGGCAATTTTACGCAACTGTTTTTCAAATGACATTTTCCAGAAGTATAATTGGGGCAACTGCCCGGGAGGGCTACGTCGGCCTCAATTTCAACCCACTCTGGCCCGGGCGACCTGGTCCGATTGGCTTGGATCACTTTGGCATTGAGGTCGACGACATCAATAACTCGTTTGATCAAGCCGGAAAGAATTATCCAGAGGTCGAATGGGTCAAAAGATCCGGAACACGCCCCTACG
>PBOZ01000106.1 GCA_002724555.1 Rickettsiales bacterium | reverse complement strand
GTGGGAAACGCTGCAATAGATGCAGCAACGAACCTGAAGAGCATTCTTGTTGAGGCTGCGGCGCGCAAGATGGATGTTCAACCCGAAGATGTTGAATGTCTTGGTGAAGTTTATCGTGCGGGATCACAAGACCACGGACTTACATTCGAAGAGGTTGTTTATGCCGCCCTTGAAGGGACCGGCACAATCACAGCGCGGGGCAATTTTGATACCATCCCAGAAAGTTGGGGTGGGGATAAATATAGGGGAGCGGCAATCGGTGGATCCATGGCTTTTTCCTACGCCGCACAGGTTGTCGAGATTAAGATTGACCCAGACACCGCGGATATTCGGGTCGAAAAGGTTTGGGTTGCCCATGACTGCGGTAAAGCATTGAACCCCTTGTCAGTTGAAGGCCAGATTGAAGGGTCAGTCTGGATGGGAATGGGTCAAGCAATGACCGAAGAAACCCGCTACCATAATGGGCTCAGCATTACGGGAAATATGCTGGATTACCGTGTACCAACCATAATTGAGAGCCCGCCAATTGAAACTCATATAGTTGAGTCGATTGATCCCCATGGTCCCTTTGGCGCTAAAGAAGCTGGCGAAGCGTCACTTGCCGGATTTTTACCGGCGCTTACAAACGCTATAGCAGATGCCCTCGATATTCGGGTATCAGAACTACCGATCACATCGGATCGGTTGATGGAGATTATGGAAAACAAAAAAAAGTCAGCCCTATCGGACGCTGCCCAAAAGGTCGGTGCATAATGGAATTAATGCCAGAATTTACCCTGCACCGTCCGACAGCTATCGGAGAAGCGGTAAGACTGCAAAATGAAACTCACGGCGCGTTGTATGTTGCTGGCGGCACAGACATGATCGTCAATGTTCGTCGTGGTATCGAACAACCTACCGCTCTAGTTGATCTCTCTGCGATCGACGAACTACAAGAAATTGTAGAGGACAAAGAAGGTTTACATATCGGTTCCGGTGTTACGCTTGAAACTATTTCTGCGGATGCATACCTCCAAAAGAATTTCACAGCCGTCTCGGAAGCCGCTGCCTCTGTAGCCGGTTCAACCCATCAGTCCTACGGCACCGTCGGCGGAAACCTCTGCCTGGACACGCGATGTTTGTTTTATAACCAGTCAGAATGGTGGCGAAAATCAAACGATTATTGTTTGAAAAAAAATGGCTCGGTGTGTCATGTCGCTCCCGGCGGTAAGCGCTGCTTTGCAGCATTTTCTGGTGATATTGCACCCGCCGCGTTAGTTCATAATGCTCAGGTAGAGCTAGTCGGCCCCAATGGTCGACGAATTATTCCCCTAACAGATTTTTATCGTAATGACGGAATGAATCACCTCGCTATGGAGCCGGGTGAATTACTAACTATCCTACACTTGGGAAAATCGGAGGGAGGAATACCAAGCACATATAATAAAGCTCGCGTTCGGGGTTCTATTGATTTTCCGCTCGCTGGAGCCGCGGTCTGGATTAAACAGTCAAATAAAAAAATAGACGAGTTGCGGATTGCGCTAACGGCAGTCAACCCCTACCCCCACCTGGTCAAAGGGCTGGAGAAATTCAGAGGGTCCGAATTAGCCGATGACGTACTAAATGAGATTGCGGAGATGGTTCAAAGTCAGGCGAAGCCCATGCTGACAACGACTGTCAAGCCATGGTACCGAAGGCGCGTTATCGGCGCCATCGCGCGACAGCTCACCAAAAAACTAGGCAACGCCAAATAAAAAATGAGTAGACTTACCAAAACCTTGCTAGATTTTTAAAATTAGACCCTGGCCATAAAAATTTCTGCGGCCATACAGTCCCCGGAAACAGTGCTAAACTTTTTGTGACCGTGGAATATTTTAGATCTCGAAGTTTTTTACACAAAGAAAGGTAAAACTTATATGCGCCGCGACACCATCCAAAGACAACAGGGCGCTATGAAAGCGGCGGAGCTCGATTTGCTAATAGCTATATCGCCCGAAAACTTTGCTTATAGCACGGGGTTTGTTGTCCCCTCACAACCACTGATGCGCTGGCGTCACGCTATTTGTGCAGTCAATTTGGATGGAAAGTCAGGCGTCATTGCAGTCGATATGGAAGAGACTACTGTTCGAGGAAAATTACCAGGTGCAGATATTCGTATCTGGGGCGAGTTTACCGACAAGCCGATGACTTCACTTTCCCATTTGATCTCAGACCTAGGTGCTAAGAACGGTAAGATTGGCATCGAGATGAACTATTTGCCCGCCGGCGATTTTGAGCACCTTAAACTCCTGCTACCAGGCGCGATGTTCGTCGCCGCGGATCAAATTTTTGACCGGCTACGTCAAATTAAATCGCCGGAAGAGACCGATTTACTCAGGCGTCTGTCACGTATTTCCGATACCGCCATTTCGACATCATTCGATGCTGTCAAAGCCGGGATGACCGAGATGGATATGGCCGCAGCCCTCACCCGTAGTGTATATGAGCAAGGTGCTGAACATTTTAAATTGATGATTGTCGCTACAGGACCACGATCAGAATTGCCAAATGTTGGACCAACCGAACGGGTGCTGGAAGCGGGAGACATCTGCAGAGTTGAAATCTTTTCAATTATCGGCGGCTATCATGCCGGTATTTGTCGTACAGCATCGGTCGAGGAGCCGCCGAAAAAAGCTGTCGAGATATGGAAAAATCTGGTCGAATGCAAATACCGGGTGCTTGACGTAATAAAACCTGGCGCCAGCACAAAATACATATACGAAGTTTTTCTCGATAAATTTTCTGACCTCTGCCTACCACCAATTTCTTTCGTCGGGCACGGCATCGGATTGCATCTGCATGAAGACCCATACCTCGGAAAATATGACGACTATACTCTGGAAGCCGGCATGGTTCTTGGCATTGAACCACTAGTTTATCAAACTGGTCACGGATTTGGACTGCAGCTAAAAGACATGGTAGCAGTCACCCAAACGGGAGCCGAACTGCTCTCAAACGTCACCAACACCGATGAACTCTACCGAATTGGTTAAGGGCTTAGATACCATATAGTGCCCGCGGATTAGCCTTCAAAATACTATCTTGGAGTTCAACCGACAGGTCTCCCCTTGATGCCAACGATTCCAAAAGCATTGGTTCAGCAGATGGGTCGTTATGTCCATAATCAGAGCCTATGATCAATTTATCGTTACCGATAAAATCTGCAAGGTACGGAATATCTTCGTCGGCTTCACAAGCAATAAACATTCGGTATTCATGGAAAAGATCCTGACTACTCGAGAATTTCCAATTCTTTGCCAGTAATCGCCGCAGGATATGGACAATAAACGGCGCCCAACCAGCCGATGCCTCGACGAAACCAAAGCGTAATTTCGGGAACATTTCGGGAATTCGGTTATGAACAATATCCCTAAAGGCAAAGAGCGGAAGTACCCGGCCATGCGCAAAGGAATGATTACGCTCCAGATTATAAAGATCGATTAGCTTAGGCGCACCAGACCCGGTATGGATACAGATGGGCAGGTTCAGTTTCTCAGCTTCCTGATAGACCGGAAAGAAATATGGATTATCGAGGGTCAGGTCACCTTCCATCCCTCGAAAGAAAACGCCAGTTGCACCGTTTTTCTTTGCGACGCGCATTTCCTCAATTGAGGCCTCAATCGACCTCAGCGGTAGGACTGCAACCCAGCGCAGTCGTTCTTCATCAGCGAGCCAGACCTGCGCCAGCCATTTGTTGTATGCCCGGCAAAGCGAAACTTCCAATGCCGGGTCGTCAGTGAGATAAACTAAAAACAGTGTGGGGTAGATCACCTGGATCTGAATACCGAGCCGATCCATGTCAGCTAGTCGAATTTTTGGATCAGTAATCTCACGACTGGCGATAGTGATATCGCCGCGCGAAGACTGCGATCTCGCTTCCGAAGGTGTCACAAGGCGAAATCCACCCATACCGGATGGTTTGGGGAAAATGTTACCGTCGATCAGCCAAAAGACGTCTGAGGCCCCGTAAAGTGTATCTTCCGGAACAGAGACCTTTACAGGACGTCTCGGATACATTTCCTTATCAAGAAACTCCCAAATACCAGCTGACTCAGCGATGTGGGTGTCCGCGTCAACTACACCATTCATATTATTTCTCCCTGTTATGCGCCTATCATTTTCTTCAGATTCGGTATTTTATCTTTGAGAAGTTTGTCGAAAAATCGGGTCCTTCACAAGGAGGGGGTAGTAGATGGGATGCTAAGACCCTCAGATGATTGATATTGATTAGTTTAAGAGAAAATTAAAGCCACATAATTCAAGGACAGCGACAATGATGACTTATGAAAATCTTTTGACGAAAATGGATGGGGAGCTACTCATTGTCACTTTGAATCGGCCAGAAAAGCTTAATGCTATGACACATCAAATGCGGGTAGACCTGCTAGATTGTGTGCACCAGGCTGAGGAAAATAGTGATGTAAAGGCAATTGTCTTCACCGGTCAGGGTGATATCGCCTTTTGCGCAGGCGCGAATATCCCAGAGCTTCAAGGGCGCACTCTGCAATCGGAGATGGGAAAAGCAGCCACTCTGAGAAAAAAGTTGCCAACAACTGTTGAACGTCTCGCCAAACCAACAGTGGCCGCAATTAATGGGCATTGCTACGGTGCCGGGCTTGAATTCTCTCTCGGCTGCACAATTCGAGTTGCGAGCGAAAACGCCCTCTTAGGTCAACCGGAAATCAAGCTAGGCCAGATTCCGGGAAGCGGCGGCACACAGCGTCTCTATCGTTTTATAGGTTTGGGGTGGGCGATGCAGCTGGTTCTCACCGGGGAGCCCATCAAGGCGGAAACAGCTTGTAACATCGGGTTAGTCACGGAGGTAATACCACAAGACGACCTAATTGGACGTGCCAAGGAACTAGCCCGCGTGCTTGGATCGCGCGCGCCGTTGTCGTTTGTAGCCGGCCGCGATGCCGTTCTGCGTTCGACCGAGACCGATATTTTGACGGGTATAGACTTTGAGCGAAAGCTGTATGCCATGCTCATGGCGACCGAGGATAGAGACGAAGGCCTCGCGGCGTATCATGAAAAACGGAAACCCGTCTACAAGGGTTGCTAAGAAAATATGCAACCTTATCTCACAACACCCGACCTTATAGAGTCCTATCTGGCAGCTGGGCATTGGTCCCGTGAGACTATGGTCGACCGCTACCGCATCTACTCAGCTGAATATCCTACTAAAATAGCCTGCCGCGATGGCGTTGAGTCCTATACCTGGGAGGAGCTGGATAGAGCATCAAATAGTGTAGCCACCAGTTTTATTAATTTGGGTCTGGATCGGGATGCGACAGCTTTAATACAGATACCGTCAACTAGCCGTGAAATCGTCCTGAGAATAGCACTTAAAAAAGCGGGTATCATTGGTGTATTCGCTCCACTGCAGTGGAGGAAAAAAGAGCTGGACTATGTGTGGCAGCGCATCAATCCTAGCCTAGTTGTAATGTCAAGAAATTTTCTAGCAGACGATACCCATAGTTGGCTAAACACTAATATTGCTGGGTTGGCCAATAGCTGTCTTCGCCTCAATATCGGGAGCACCCCAATTGAAAATTGGCTCGGCTGGCAAGATCAACTCGATTATACGCCGAACGCAAACGCTCTAAAAGAATGCGCTCACAGACATTTTAGTTTTGATGAAATTTCTTTAATCACAGCATCTAGCGGTACCAGCGGCTTCGCTAAACTCTGCGAGTGGCCGGAGGGCGCTCAAATGTGCCAGAGTCGTGTACTGTGTGAAAGAATGGAGATAACCGACAATGATAATATCGGGATATTCGCCCCAACATCTGGTGCCGCTGGGCTAATGATGTGGATGGCATCATGGACTGTACCTTGCACCACCACCTTCCCAGATAACTACAAGGCGCACACCATACTTGATCTCATCGAAGAAGATAAGATTACCGCAGGAACGACCGTGCCAGTGATCCTTGTCCGCCTTACTCAAGAACCTTTAGAATCCCGTAACCTACAGTCCCTCCGTCTCATGCGGGTAGGTACTGCAGCTGCAGATATGAGTGCTGCGCGTTCCTTTGAAAACCACTCTGGCTGCCACGTGGTGATCGCTTCAGGTTCTATGGAGTGCACGGGCTTTGGACATGTCCATATCAATGAGCCAAAGTCTCTCCGGCTAGACGGATCAGTTGGCTTACCCCTGAAAGGATGCCGGCTCCAGATAGAAGACGAGCAGGGCAGGATTTTGCCGGCGGGGGTATCTGGTTTACTTAAAGTAAGTGCCCCGTTTGCCTCTTCGGGCTACTGGAAGGACCCGGAAGCTACGTCAGAGGTGTGGTCTAACGGATGGTATTCGACAGGCGACATCGGCGTTCTAGACGATAACGGCCGCCTGACCCTTCTCGGACGATTGAAAGACACGATCAATCAGAGTGGTCACAAAATACTGCCTGCAGAAGTCGAGCAAGAGATCGCACGAAGTCAAGAAATCATAGAATGTAGCGTCGTTGCCGCACCAGACGCCGAATATGGCGAAGTACCCTGGGCCTTCATACAATTAAAAGCCGGATGCAAGATCGATGTCGTCAGGCTCATCGAAAGGCTTAAGAGCAGCGGGCTCGCGAGTTACAAAATCCCAAAACGTTTTATCGAGATCGCGGAATTTCCTCGCATAAGCGGGAACAAAGTCGATAAAAAAGCTCTTTTAAAGATAGGAACACCCTAACCGGACGGAAACCTATCTTAGCGATGAGTTCAATTACACCAAATGAATAACCCCTGTTTATAAAAAGGTGCCTATTCCACGACCTATAAAGGGGCCTCCCGGTAGAAGATTATCCTTACTCACCCAGTGAATTCTCTGATCACCCGCAAAGCCAGCGCCTTAGCAACCCGACCACCAGCGACTTGAATCACCGGTTCATCAAGACCAGCCTCCACATAGGCATCAAGACTTTTGATACAATCTGCAACAGTTCCCGCAACGCCAAAGGCTTCAATAGCCTCATCGGGCACATAGGTCGCTGCTTTTTCGAGATCGCGTGCTGCCACGGCATCAACAATGGCGTCTTGATCGATAGAAATTCCTGAACAGGCGATGTTCTCAGCCATCAACCGATTGCGGAACAGAAAAGCTAGCTTGCGACGGACATCCTCGCGTGCCGAGATGCCGTCTTCGGATACAGAAAAATGAATAAAAGCGGCAGTTCGCAAAGTAGAGATGTCGCGCCCAACCTTTGCTGCACCTTCTCGAAAGTTTTTCAGACAGTTTTTGACAAACGGCACCGAGAAGCCTGCAGACATCAGCACACCGTCGGCAATCTCTCCAGCCTTAGAGGCCACCTCGCTGCCAAGCGCCGTAACATAGATAGGGATAACTTGTTCAGCCTTGAAAGACATCCGCGCCCCGGCCAGGTTATACGCCTCAGTCTCACTTCGAACTGGCTCAGCCGTCCACATGGCCCGGAGATCGCGGACATAATTTTCCACCATTTGCACGGCGTCTTTTGGTTCCTTGCCAGATTCTTTGAGGTCCAGCATATTGCCGATTGCGACAGACAGACCAACCCGGCCGGGGAATGCCTCGGCCATCGTCACCAGCGACATTGCCGTTGGTGTGGGGTGAAACAGATAAGGTGTTACGGCAGCCGGGATGACTGTCGCGCCCTTTGTCTTCATTGCAAAAGCCATGCAGGAGACCAGTGATTCTCTATAGCCAATATGTTCCGTCATCCAAAGTCCTGTTGCACCGGCCTCTTCAGCCAGCGCGGCAACCCGGATGGTTTCCAGCGCTTCTTCAAATCCATCAAATCGGATGCCGATTTTAGCCATGGCCGCCTCCTGCTTAAGCCTAACGGCCTGCCGTGAATTCGTGAATTACTTCCAATGCCAAGGCTTTTTCTTCTTCGGTTCCACTGACTTCAATCACCGGCTCTTCCACGCCAGCATCGATATAGGCCTGCAACTGGTCCCGGCATTGGTCCGGTGTGCCGGCAACGGTGAACTGCGTCACGGCCTCAGGCGGTATCAACTTTGCAGCGTCTTCTAGTTTCCGGGCTTTAACGAGTTCAATAATGGCTTCGTGATCAATTGGGATTCCGACAGAGGCAATGTTATCAGCCTGCGCAGAGTTTCGGAAGAGAAAGGCGATCTTGCGACGATTAGCTTCAACGGCATCGCTGCCATTTTTGGAACACGCAAAATACACAAAACCAGCCTTACGAACTTCCGATGGATGCCGGCCTGCCTTAGCGATGCCAATATCGGCAAAATCGGCACATTTTTTTATCGATGCAAGCGAAAGCCCACCAGAATATAGCACTCCGTCGGCTATTCGACCGGCCAGTCCCAAAACTTGTGGACCCGTTGAAGCAATAAAAATTGGAATCGGTTTGGGCGGCTTGAACGCAAGACGTGCGCCACGTAGCTGCCAGATCAAACCTTCTTGATCAACAGTCTCGCCATTCCAAAGGGCCCGCAGGGCCTCAACATACTCACGAATTACCCGCACCGGCTTTTCTGGATGCGGCACACCGGATTCCCGAAGGTTCAAAAGATTGCCAACCGACACACAAATACCAACACGACCAGGGGCTGCTTCGGCCATCGTCGCAAACTGCATAGCAGTTGGCATCGGATGCCAGATATAGGGCATGACGGCGGTTGGAATCACCATGGCACGTTGCGTGCTAAGCGCAAAAGCCATGCAGGAAACGGCGGCCTCACGATATCCTAGATGCTCCGCCATCCAGATCGTATCCGCACCTGCCTCCTCTGCCTGCGCTGACACTGTAATAGTTTCACCAACGGGATCAAACCCGTCAAACCGCATTCCAAGCCTTACCGACATCGTTTTCTCTCCCTAGTCGTCAAATCCGTTTTCCAGCAGATCAAGAAATCTCTCTTTCGTCACCCCAGCCAGACCCATCTTTTCCAATGTCAGCGCATCTGCGGACAGGTCGCGTCCTAGCGACACCGAGGCCAGATGAATGATGTGATCGATCGTTGGGGTTGAAACTCCGGCTAGACGGCCAAGCTCGGAATAAATGATATGGCCATACGGCACGTCTTCAAGAAAATAGCGATGTTCGAGCTGCGTTGGCGCCGGGATCCATTTGTCTGGCTCACTCTGATGAAATGCCTCATAGGCGATACCGCTTTCGCGTGCTGCCTCAGTGGTGTAACCCATCTGAAAGAACAGCTCTACAAAAGGCATGGTCTCGGCTCCAAGCGCGTCGGCGACCGCGATGCGTTCGCAATCCACCGCGTCAATTAATCGGCCAACGGAGGGCGTTATTCCATCATGATAGTGTCGAAAATCCCCGCCTGTCGCTTCAACGCGCCCCGCGTTGCAAAGAAAAGCAGGCGGATGGTGAATAGCATTACCATAGGGGAAAACTGTTTCTAGAACGTTGGAAAATTTCTTAACCGCCGGATAGACCGTCCTTATAATATCAAATTGACGCTTGGTTTCTCGGCCTGGGAAGCCGCCAAAAACCATAAAATCTGAAACCCGCGAGATACGGCAAGTTGTTGGACCGGTGCGGCGGCACAGATAGGGTAGTGTCGCTGTCTCACAAAAAACCGGTTTTTTAACGCCATTCGCTCGCAGGATATGAGGGATCAGCATTAATGTATGACCAGGCGAGACAAATAA
Organism: Rickettsiales bacterium; assembly: GCA_002724555.1. GTDB lineage: Bacteria > Pseudomonadota > Alphaproteobacteria > UBA8366 > UBA8366 > UBA6544. The sequence continues at coordinate 355 of PBOZ01000106.1, read as the reverse complement.
TGTTTGAGAACTAATTAAGTGCGGTGCGGCTGCGGAAATCCATTTCTCATGCAGATGTGCTGGACTGACAATCATTACTAACTCTGCTCCGGCCATGGCCGTTGCGGCATCAGTTGTAATCATCGGTATTTTAGCAAAGCCTCTACCAAACGGCGCGTCAAATTCGATCCCACCAATTTCCTGTAACGGAGCCAACGCATTTTGGTCTTGGCTATAGAGACGAATTTCAAATCCCAGCGTTGTTAGATGAGCCGCTGCGGATGTTCCACCTCCGCCAGCGCCAAAAATTGCTATCCGTTTAACAGGGGAGGTATTAGTCACTAAAAACCTTCCTCAACAAATTCCAAAACGCCCT
>PBOZ01000105.1 GCA_002724555.1 Rickettsiales bacterium | reverse complement strand
TCAAGAATTCCAACGGTGTTTCGTACTGCTTCGATCTCGCGATTGACCGCATCCCATTTATCTTCGTTCGGTTTTGGATAGTAAAAAGGACGGCGCCATTGGCTTACCAATTCGAACGTTGCGCCAGCCCTTTCGTGCCAGGCATCCATCGGCGTCTTGCGGAGTGGGTCCGCCATAATTGGACCAACGTCCCTTCCTGCCATTGCACCAAAGGTGACAGGAGTATAGGGCGCACGATAAGTTGTAACACCAACTTCGGTAATTTCCTTTTCGATTGCCTTCGAGAGAATGGCGATCCCATTGATATTACCAATTTTTCCCTGGTCGGTGCCCATTCCTGTCGTCGTGTAACGCTTCATGTGTTCTATGGACTCAAAGCCTTCTCGTGCTGCTAGCTGAATATCGGAAGCAGTTGAATCGTTTTGAAAGTCGACGAAATGCTTTCCACCTTGACCGATGGGAATCGTTGAAGGTACGAGCCAGATAAATCTCTAGTCTGCGGCTTCAGTGGGATTACTCTGCGGCCCTTTTCCAAGTTTGCTGGTGCCAAAGCCGACGTCCTCTGCAGCCGCCTTACCACTCTGCCATCCTTCGTTAAGGCATCCTGAGAGGTCGAACGTCGCGTTGCAACTGCCTGCAGAGCGTTGTCTCTGGGCTGTATTAACAGGACGAAATGCGCCTATGCCCTCATCGTATTTAAGCTTGCCCTGCGATTGAGAAAAGAGATGCACGGTTGGGGTCCAGCCTCCAGACATCAACAGTGTATCGCAATCGATTCTTAGGGGAATTCCTGAAACTGATGTGCCGTCGGCGGACATGGGCATCGTTTCAATTGCCTCAAGCCTTTGGGTCCCATATGTCCTGACAATGGCCTGTTCGTGCCTGATATCGATGCCTTCTTCGATTGCTTTTTTTGGGAGCGGACCCGCTGTTTCCGGTCGTGTATCTAGAACAGAGACCTCAACACCCGCCTCTGCGAGACATAATGCACTTCTATAGGCGGCATCATTGCTGGTAAAGAGGACTGCGCGTTTCCCAACCTTTACGCCATACTGCAAAAGATAAGCGTTCGCCGCGCCACTTAGCATCGTGCCGGGGCGGTCGTTGTCTCGGAATACCATGGATCTTTCAACCGAGCCGGTCGCCAGTACAACTTCTTTTGCGCGGAAGGTCCATAATCGTTGGCGCGGTAAGTTACCGGGCGCTATGGCCATATGATCTGTCACTCGTTCCAACGCCGCGAGGTGATTGTGGTCGTAATAGCCAAAGACAGTCGTCCGGGGCAGGAGGGTTATATTGGGCAACGAGTTGAGCTCTTCGACTACAATGTCTGCCCATTCTTTTGCCTGGCGGCTATCGATTTTCTCGGTAGTTGAGAGAATGTCTCCGCCAAATAACGCATTTTCATCCGCTAAAATTACTCTGGCGCCTGACCGTCCTGCTGCAAGCGCTGCCGCTAATCCCGCCGCTCCACCACCAACAACCAAGACATCACAATGGCGATGCATTTTTTCATATCGGTCGGGGTCCCTTTCTCCTGGCGCGTTTCCCATGCCTGCCGCACGGCGAATGAAATGTTCATAGGTGGTCCAAAGCGACGACGGCCACATAAAGGTTTTGTAGTAGAACCCGGCTGGCAGGAGACGGGACATGGTATTAAAGATTGAATGCGCATCAAATTTAAGACTTGGCCATCGGTTTTGACTAGTTGCGACGAGACCCTCATAGAGCTCAATTTGTGTGGCTCGAAGGTTTGGTGTGCTGCGACCGCCTTCGCCCACTGTAACCAGTGCATTGGGCTCTTCTGACCCTGCTGAGAGTATACCTCTTGGACGATGATATTTAAAACTACGTCCAACGAGATGAATACCATTTGCCAAGAGCGCGGATGCAAGCGTGTCGCCAGAAAACCCATCGAGACTTTGTCCATCAAATGAGAAGGTAAGGGGTGACGTTCGATCGATAATTCCGAGGTCGCTTGTCCGAAACCGTTGGCTCATTCTGGTAACTCCGGCTTTTCTTGGCCGACTTCATAGGTTGTGTGTATCTCGTGCGTTACCGTGTGCCGAATAGCATTGAACCAACGGCCACAACCGGCTTCATGCAACCAGCGCTCGTAATGCCAGCCTTTCGGGTTTGTTCTTTTAAAGACATAATCTGCCCATTCATCATCGCTCAATTCATTGGGATCGGCCGGACGCGCGATATGTCCCTCGCCACCGTAGTGAAATTCATGCTCATCGCGAGGGCCGCAATAGGGACAGTTAATGACATGCATTGTGCAACTTCCTAGTGCGCCACGGCGGCTGCGATATTTTCGTCGATAAGACGTCCCGAACTAAAGCGAGACAAGGCAAATGGTGCTGCAATTGGGTGTGGGTCGTCCTTTGCGATTGTATATGCGAAGACATGGCCTGATCCTGGAGTTGCCTTAAAGCCGCCTGTTCCCCAACCACAATTGAAGTAGAGGCCCTTAATTGGCGTCTTTGTCAGAAGTGGACTTGCGTCAGGACAGATATCGACGATACCGCCCCAACTTCTCAGCATCCGAACCCGGCTGAAAATGGGAAACAATTCGGTCAGTGCACCCATTTGATGCTCGATAACATTAAAAGCGCCGCGTTGTGCATAGGAATTATAGAGATCTGCACCAGCACCGATGACGAGTTCTCCCTTGTCTGACTGGCTGAGATAGACATGGACTGTATTCGACATTAGTACCGTGTCCATGATTGGCTTTAGTGGTTCTGATACCAAAGCCTGCAGGGGATGGCTTTCGATAGGTAGCCGCAGACCGGCCATCTCAGCCAATACGCTCGAATGGCCCGATGTTACACAACCGACCTTTTCTGAGTTGATGTCGCCTCGGGTTGTCTTAACGCCTTGTATCTCCCCATTTGCAATGTGGAAACCAGTAACTTCGCAGTTTTGAATGATATCGACGCCGTACGCATCGGCACCTCGTGCATAACCCCAAGCGACTGCGTCATGCCGGGCTACTCCCGCATTTCTTTGCAGGCTTGCACCCAATACGGGGTACCGCACGTCGGGTGAAATATTGATGATCGGGCAGAATTGTTTGACTTGTTCCGGCGAGAGAAATTCAAGTGTGACCCCCTGTAGCCGGTTAGCATTATGGCGCCGTTTAATTTCCTTTAAGTCGCCTTCAGTATGTGCCATGTGCATGACGCCGCGTGGGCTGAACATAACGTTGTAGTTCAACTCCTTGCTTAGGCCAGGCCAAAGCTTGAGTGCGTGGGCGTATATCCCAGTGCTTTCGTCTTGCAGATAATTGGCCCGAACTATTGTTGTGTTCCGCCCGGTATTTCCTCCGCCGAGCCATCCTTTTTCGAGAACGGCAATATTCGTTAGTTTGTGTTCCTTAGCGAGGTAGTAGGCAGTTGCCAGTCCATGTCCACCTCCACCAATAATTATTGCGTCATATTGTGGTTTGGGCTCTGGGTTACGCCAATTTCTCTCCCAGTTGTTGTGATGACTGAGGGCATTCCGAGCCAAACTGAATATGGAGTAGCGAGGTGCCATGAGAAATTATTACCTAATTAAGGTCTTGTATCATTACTAGTTACTACCTTTATTTCATGGGAAATCGGCGGCGTAAATCAGTTATTTGTTTACTTTGTTTATTAAGGTACTGCGTGGATCAAAGTTAGTTCTTGTCTATTAATCAATCGTTTGATTAATAAAGTTATTTAGGTCGTGATAGCCGGGGTTCTGGACACTCTGCTTCCGGCATGAAGATTATCCGACCAATGCTATAGTTTGGGGAAATGAACGTTTTTATTCTGTTACGTCTCGACTGGGAGACGTTCGATAAGGAGAACGTCCCGAAAATGGAAAAATTAATTACTCAATACCCGCTATCGGCGCATAGCGTTCGGGGGCAGTCTGACGATGCGAAGTAAGATTTTAAGATTTGTTTTGCCTATTTTTGTCATCGGTTTCGCGTTTGTGATTGCCAGTTATTTAAAGTGGACCAAACCGAGTGTTGAGCCAAAACCGCTTAATGAGCGCGCGTGGACGGTTTCTGTAATACCCGCAAAAATTGAGAATATTCAGCCACGAATAAAATTGTTTGGTGAAATAGTTTCTGGACGCACAATTGACCTCAGACCTGAAGTTTCTGGAAAAATAATACAAGCGAGCCCGAACCTTGTTGAGGGAGGTATTGTCAGTGAAGGCGAAGTAGTCGCCCATATTGACCCTTTTGATTATGAGGCGGCCCTACGGCAAAGGAGGTCTGAACTTACGGAGGCGCGTGGGCGCTTAAAGGAGTTGAAGGCGAAGTTGTCAGGTGCCACTGCTCTTTTGGAAAAGGATAATGCGCAAGTAGCCCTTCGCCGAAAGGATGTCGAAAGACGAGTAAAATTGCGCGGGTCTGGTGCCGGTACCGTTAAATCATCGGATGATGCGCGTCTGGCCCTAAATGAAACTGAACAGCGTAAAATAGAACGTAAGAAGGAAATCAGTAGCCTGCGGGCGGCGATCGAACAGCAGGTCGCCAAAATTGATCGTTTAGATGTCAAAGTCGAAATTGCGGAACGTGATCTAAAAGACACGCGTCTTGTCTCACCAGTTGATGGGTTCGTGTTTTCGGTGGAGACAGCCCAGGGTAAATGGGTGAATGTTGGAGACAATGTTGCAAAGTTGATCGATGCGGATCGGCTTGAAACTAAATTTCATATCAGTCGCACACGTTTTAAGCGACTTTTGGAGGGTGGTGGTTACAAACTACGTCCAGCGGAGGTAATTTGGCGCGGGGGTTCGGGTACGAAGCCATACATAGCTTTTATTGACCGGGTCGGAAGTGAGATCGATGCGTCAACGGGGGGCGTTAATCTTTATGCTAAGATTGAAACTGGCGGCAAAGAAACTGTCTTAAGGCCTGGTGCATTCGTAGAGGTGCATATACGGGACAAGCAATTCAATGATGTTGTTCGGCTACCCAGTTCGGCCATTTACAATGGTGGTAAAATATATGTCGTTGAAGGGGAGCGCCTTGCGGAGCGGACAGTAAAAATCATGTCCCGGGTTGCGAATGAGACACTCGTCAGTGTTTTTGGCCTCAAGGAAAATGATCAAATTGTGATCACTCGTTTGCCTGAGGCATCGGTGGGCTTGAAGGTTCGCATCCGATGACTGGCGGATTAATCGGGGTTTTTGCCCGTCATCCAACAGCTGCCAATCTGTTAATGGCTATCATGATCATCAGCGGTTTGTTCGCGTTGCATCGAATGAACACACAATTTTTTCCAGATTTTGGGATCGATATTGTTTACGTATCTGTTGAATGGTCAGGTGCTAGCGCGGAAGACATAGATTCGAATATTGTGCAAGCAATCGAGCCAGAAATCAGATTTCTAGATGGTGTAAAACGCGTTCGGTCGAGCTCGATCGAGGGGCGGGCGACTGTGTTAGTCGAATTCAATCCTGGTACGGATATGCAATCAGCTTTATCCGATGTTGAGACTTCGGTTGCCACCATCACGACTTTACCCGATGGCGCGGAAAAACCTAAAGTCCGCAAGATCGTTCGCTATGACACAATTAGCCGTTTGGTCTTGTCGGGCCCTGTTGAAGAAGCGACGTTAAAGAAAATAGCGAAGCGCCTTCGTAATGGGCTTCTCGATCGAGGTATAGACCAAGTAGACTTATTTGGTGCACGTGAAGAAGAAATTTGGGTTGAGGTTCAACCGGAAACACTCCTCGAGCTCGACCTGACGTTAAATGATATTTCGAAGAAAATTCGCGAAACGTCGCAGGATTTGCCATCTGGGGATACGTCGGGCGCTGTTGAGATGCAAATTCGGAGCCTGGGATTGCTAAAGACAGCAGAGGATATTGGGGGATTGGAGGTCCGTTCCCTTACTAACGGTGAAAAGGTATTGCTTCGGGACATAGCCCGAATAAACGAGAGCTTTGATGATGCTGGCGATGAAGCTCGAAGGAATGGTTTACGTGCGATCGAGATCTTTGTTCAACGGGCTGTAAATGCGGACGCTTTGGAGCTTGCTGATACGACTAAGAAATATCTAGAGGATATTCGTCCTACACTCCCGCCTGCTGTTACTTTGGAGCAGTATGATATTCAAGCCGATCTTATTCGCAGCCGAATAAATCTTTTATTAAAAAATGGGTTAAGTGGCCTCGTTCTCGTCGTTCTCGTGCTTTTTATCTTTCTTAATTCGCGAGTTGCTTTCTGGGTGGCAGCAGGTATCCCGGTCGCGTTGATGGCCACAATGCTTATCATGCATCTTTCTGGGCAGACCGTTAATATGCTCAGTTTATTTGGTATCATCATGGCGCTCGGAATTGTAGTCGACGATGCTATTGTTGTTGGTGAACATGCAGAAACAAAAAGCCGTGAAGGCTTTCCTTCAGTCGAAGCAGCGGTTGCCGGTGCGCGCAGAATGTCGGCGCCGGTTTTATCGGCTTCATTGACTACCGTTGCCGCGTTTATGCCCCTACTAATTATCTCCGATATTATTGGGCAGATCATTCGTGGAATTCCATTGGTGATCATTGCGGTTATTCTGGCGAGCCTGATCGAATGCTTTTTTGTGCTTCCCGGCCATATGCGAGGGGCTTTGAAAGCTAGCGTTAGATCTGGACGACGAAGTCTACGGACAAAATTTGATGCTGCGTTCGATCATTTTCGACAAGAGATTTTTAGGCCTTTGGTAACGTTGGCGGTGGATAAAAAATTCACAACAATTTCTATTAGTGTGGCAGCATTGATAATCTCCGTTGGCATGATGCTTGGCGGCCGCATCGGTTTTGTCTTTTTTCCGTCTCCTGAAGCCGACAAGGTTTACGCAAATGTTCAAATGGTCGCGGGAACACCGCGCGCACAAACCATTGAAATGCTCACGGAGCTTGAACGTTCATTAGGGGTGGTATCAATGCGTCTTTCGGGTGGTGAAGACAAACTCGTCCGGATGTCTTTGATGAAGCTTGGCAAAGAGGTCGGCCGTCCGGGTGTCGCTCGCGCTTCAGGCGACCATGTTGGTGGATTGATTGTTGAATTGAAGCCCTCGGACGAACGTGATGTGCGAACATCGTTAATAATAGAGGCGTGGCATAAAGAAATTAGGCCCATAGCTGGTGTAGATATTTTAACGATCTTGGCGGCTCAGGGCGGTCCCCCAGGGCGTGATGTTGATGTACGATTGTCAGGCGATAATGTTGTAAATCTAAAGGCGGCTTCGCTTGAGGTGCAGGAATTGCTCAAGCGATATCCCGGGGTCAGTTCCGTTGAAGACGATCTGCCATTCGGTAAACTCGAAACGATCATTGAGGTGACAGCGGTAGGCCGCGCTCTTGGATTCACTACACAATCTGTCGGTCGACAGGTCCGTAATGCTTTCGAAGGTTCGATTGCAAAACGGTTTTCGCGTGACGATGAAGAGGTGACAGTACGTGTTCAATTCCCGCGAGAAATTATCGGCGGTGGCGCTCTCGATGACTTGTTTCTGCGCGGGGCGGAGGGTTCGGAAGTAGCCCTTTCGGAAATTGTTGACACGCGTGAAAGCCGCGGTTTCTCGCGAATTCGGCGGGAGGATGGTATTCGCCAGGTAGCGGTGACGGCAGAAATAGACAAACGTGTTACGACGACAAGCACGATCCTTGATGCTTTGAACGCGGATGAAATTCAAGAAATCGCGGCAAAATACGATTTACGCCTGTCATATGCGGGCAAAGCGGAGGAGCAGGAGACAACGCTGGCCGACATGAAACTTGGGGCGATGATTGGCTTGGCAGGTATCTATATCATCCTGGCATGGGTTTTTGCGAGTTATGTGCGTCCGTTCGTTGTGATGTCGATTATTCCGCTTGGTTTTGTTGGGGCAGCAGTAGGCCATTACCTCCTAGGATTCGAAATAACAATTCTGAGTCTCATCGCATTGATTGGCCTCTCGGGAATTGTGGTAAATGATTCTATTATACTCGTTAGTACCATAGATGAGCGGCTCGCTGATGGTGAAGATTTGCGTAACGCGATCATCAGTGGCGCTTGTGACCGACTTCGAGCAGTGATCCTCACATCGGCTACAACCATAGGTGGATTGTTACCGCTGATGTTTGAACGCAGCCTTCAGGCGCAGTTCCTAATCCCCATGGCTTTGACCATGATCTTTGGTCTGATGTTCACAACCTTGCTGGTTCTTTTCGTTATTCCGGCTTTAATTTCGATCCAGGAAGACGCCAGCGCCCTTACTTTACGCGTAAAACGTTATATTAGTGGCAGACCCGCACAACTTGGGTAGGCTATTACCAACCCATTGCACGTGATGGGCGGCGTGGATCTGAGCCGCCTTCGATCACTCCGGTCTCGAGATTTTTGCGGACAACACACACACCGGCTGTCTTCCAGGTCTGATCCGCAATCCGGTCGACCCGGTGGCCTCGGTTTGAGAGTTCGTCGGTGGTCACCTTTTCAATTCGGCTCTCCGCGGTTAGCTTTCCGGGGTATGCGGTGTGCGGCGAGAAAGAATCTGGCTGGCTATGTGTCATAAAGCGAGGAGCTTCGATGGCCTCTTGGGGGTTCATACCGAAGAGTTCCATGTTGAATAACACTTGAACGTTGGCTTGGGTTTGGTTGTCACCTCCTGGTGTGCCAAAAGGCATGACCATCTTGCCAGGCCGAATGGCTAATGCCGGATTTGGGGTTAGACGAGGCCGCTTGCCAGGTCCGAGTGCCGAGGCGTGTCCACGCACAGCCCAGCTTTGAGAACCACGAGCGGACGGTGCGAAGCCGGTGCCTGGGATAACCGGTGATTCGAAGGTCACATCGGATGGATTGGATGAGAAGGCATTGCCATCTTTATCAATAATTCCGACGTAAGAAGTATCCGTGGGCGCCGGCGGAGAGCCTTCTCCGATTGTATGCACTTTCGGGGAGGGTGTAATACCCGGAAAATGGCCTGCGGGAGGCAGTTCTGGCCAGGCATGTGCCGGGTCGATCATCTTACGTCGCAGTTCCGCATATTTCTCGGAAAGTAGTTTATCTATTGGAACGTCCACATGTTCCGGATCGCCGTAGTAAGCTTCTCTGTCTGCAAAACTAAGTTTAAATGCTTCTGCTAAAGTGTGGATATAGTTGGGTGAATTGTGACCCATTGACTTTAGATCGTAACCCTCAAGAAGTTTTATCATTTGGAGCATAACCGGCCCTTGGCACCAAACACCGCATGCATAGATCTCCAGCGGTTCGCCACCGTTCTCGTAAAAAATCTTCTCTGGAGGCTGGATTTCGCATGAAAAATCCGCAAGATCTTCCGCGGTCATTAGACCTTCGTTTTCCTCATGATATTTGACGATGGTTGCTGCAAGATCGCCCTTGTAAAAGGCATCGCGGGCCGCATTCAGGCCGTCTTCTCGGTCTCCACTCGCAGCGGCTTCCTGGTCCACCATGTATTGTAAAGAATTTGCCAGGTCTGTTTGTACAAAAGGTTTTCCAATTATCGGTGGCTCGTCATTCGGAAGGTAAATCTCACGGTTATCAGGCCACATCCGGTAGGTATTGACGTGATCTTTTATATAGGAATGCATCATCACATGCATCGGAAAGCCGTCACGTGCATAACGGATGGCCGCCTTCGCAACGTCGGCAAAGGCCATTGTGCCCCAGCGCCGCAGGGCCTGTATGTTGGCGTCTGGGGCTGCGGGAACGACGGTCCGCAAAATGCCAATCGGCACTTCACCAAATTCCTGAACAAAACGATCGAGAGACGCTAATTTCGGCCATGGGCCGACACCTGTCAGAGTGAGAACTTTGTTGGTTTCTGCGATGTAAACCATAATAGGAGCCACACCGGCGATATTAACCATTTCTGATTGGACGACACCCAATACCAAATTCGCTGTAACACCAGCGTCTATGGCGTTTCCACCCGCCTCCAGTATCTCCATCGCAGCTTCGGTTGCCAGGTAATGGCCAGCAGATACGACGTAGCGGGTGCCAGTAATCATCGGTTGGAAAGCAGTCATTTTTTCATATCCCAGTTGGCTCGGCAGCGGCGTTTTGGAGCCTTTAATCAAATTTACCAACCCATTACTCGGGAAGCACGACGGGCATCGGCTCCTCCGGTCATAATGCCAGTTTCGTGGTCGGCTTGAATGGCGCAGACCGAACCGGCTTTCCAGGTCATATCTGGCCACTTTTCGACCTTGTGGCCCCGATCATTCATGTCTTCCATTACACTTTCATCCATCCGCCCTTCCATACGCAGAATATTTTTCTCATAGCTATGCGGTTCGAAGGAATTAGGGAAGCTGTATGTGGCGAAACGAGGTGCTTCAATGGCATCCTGCGCCTCCATGCCCCAGATTTCCATGTTCAGGAAGCATTGCAACATGGCCTGCGCCTGCACGTCACCGCCCGGGGTCCCAAAAGGCATAGAAAGTTTACCCTCGCGCATCGCGAGTGCTGGGCTTGGTGTTAGGCGCGGCCGTTTGCCAGGTGCGATAGAGCAGGGGTGCCCTTCGACCGCCCAGTTCTGAGAGCCTCGCGAAGATGGTGCCATTCCGGTTCCTGGGATCATCGGCATGCCATATGACCCGTCACTCGGCGTAGCGGAAAACACATTCCCATCCTTATCGACAGCACAGGTGTAGGAGGTGTCGAGTGCCATGCGCGACGGTGCCGCCGCTGCACTGGTTGCAGCTGGCCCCGCACCCGCGCCTGGAATTAGGCCCGGGGCTGGCATTTCCGGATAAGCTTTGGACATGTCAATTTCGGCAGATCTCATTCGCCCAAATTCCGCGGAAACTATGGTCTCAATGGGTACATCGTTGAAGCGTGGGTCGCCAATGTATGCCTCTCTGTCTGCGAAAGCTAACTTCATAGCTTCTGTAAGAAAATGCACATAATCTCCTGAATTATAACCCATTTCTTTGAAATCAGCACCCTCGATTATTGACAGCATTTCAAGCAGCACTGGGCCTTGGCACCATGGGCCGCAGGTGTAGACATCAATTGGGTCGCCAAAGCCTTTATAGCTGCGTTTGACAGGCGCTTCGAAGGCCGAGGCGTATTCGGCCATGTCTTCCATCGTAAGCAATCCGCCGTTTTGGGCGTGATATCTTGTGATTGTCTTGGCGATATCACCTTTATAGAAAGCGCTGCGGGCTGCTTCCAGTGAAGCCTCGCGGCCTTGGCCAGATGCCGCAGTTTCCTCATCGATCATGTACTGAATGCATTTTGCGAGGTCGCGTTGAATAATAAGCTCGCCTGTTTGGAGGGGTTGCTCGTTTGGCAAAAAAACTTCGGCACTGGCGGGCCAGCCGCGCAAAAGGTCCTGGTGAGTGTCGATATTCTCAGCGAGCAACGGATGAATTGAGAAGCCTTCACGTGCGTAGCGCATGGCGTGCGATGCCACTTCACCGAAAGTCATTGTACCATAGCGCTGAAGAACCTTGATCCAAGCATCTGGCGCCGCGGGCACGACGGCACGGGCAAGGCCGACTGGAATTTTTCCGCCATACTCATTGATGTAGGTTTCCAGCCTTGTCGCCTTTGGCCACCATCCAAGTCCACTAACTGTGATTACCTCACCGGATGCGGCGTGGTACAGAATAATTGGGGCAACGCCAGCCACTTGTACAAGGTCCGGCTGCACGACCCCAAGTGCAATCCCCGAAGCAACTCCAGCATCAAATGCATTCCCGCCCGATTCGAATACTTTGTATCCTGCTTCCGTGGCCAAATAGTGGCCTGCGGAGACCATATAATGATTGGCTTTAATCGTCGGTTGCAGCGACATACTAATCTCCTCCTACACGCGACATTCAGTTTTTAAACAAACGTTATTTCTTACTTAACCTATCGCCTCCTGCTGGCGAGGGGGAGAAAATTATCAATTTTGATTTTTTGTTTGGTGCACCAAAATTTATAGTAGTCAAATTCACGGAGCGGGAAATGGGCGAGTACCAGCATTTTGTAGCAAAACCGCTTTCTGGCGCGGTCGGAGCCGTATTGCACGGCATTAATATCTCGCTGGATTTGGAAGAAGCGCATATCACAGAAATACGAAAGGCACTGCTTGAATACCTTGTTATCTTTTTTCGTGATCAAAACTTGAGTGACGAGAGATTGATGACTTTTGGGCGTTATTTCGGGGAGTTATACCTGCATCCGAATTTGGCCAAAAAAGGGCCTTATCCCGAAGTTATACATGTGGTTAAGGAACCGGATGCAACACGTGTTGTTGGGGCTGAGTGGCATACTGATACGGGTCACGTAGAATGCCCGCCGATGGGGGCAATTCTGCATGCGCTTGAGGTGCCGCCGAAGGGAGGCGATACACTATTTGCCAATCAGTATATGGCATATGAAACTTTGTCTGATGGTCTAAAGGCGACTTTGCATGGGATGAAGGTTATTCACGACGACAGCCGAGTAGCCGGACCAAACGCTAATAAAGGTCGCTCGACAGAAACCCGAGACGACGGCGAGTGGAAACCGACCGCGAATGCTCACCCGGTAGTGCGTACCCATCCGGAGACCGGCCGGAAAGCACTCTACGTGAATGTCGCGTCAGCTCATTATTTCGAGGGTATGACAAAGGAAGAAAGCCAGCCTTTGTTGCAATACCTTTTCAAGCACGCGACGCGGCCGGAATTCACTTGTCGCTTCAATTGGGAGCCGGGCTCGGTGGCATTTTGGGACAATCGATGTCTTAAACATATTGCGGTCAATGATTATCATGGCCACCGGCGTGATATGCGGCGGGTTCAGCTTTGCGGGGATCGGCCCGTTTGAACGCCAATAAACGGGAATTCCCGCCTTATTTATATGGTACAGCTTGGAAGGAGCAGGAGACGCGGCGTCTGACCTGGCTGGCTATCCAGCAAGGGTTTCGGGGTATCGATACGGCAAATCAGCGGAAACACTACTTTGAAGCCGCGGTAGGCGAAGGCATTGCAGATGCTATTCGGGACGGCTTCGTTTCGTCACGCGATGATCTTTTCATACAGACCAAGTTCACGCAACGAAGGGGGCAGGATGACCGCCTACCCTATGATGAGAAGGCACCTATTGGGGAACAGGTAAAACAATCCTTTGCTTCTTCTCAAAAACACCTCGGGACGGAAGTGTTGGACAGCTACGTGCTGCATGGGCCGACAACGCAACAAGGCCTTACCGAGGAGGACCTCGAGGCTTGGAGGTCGATGGAAGAGATTTACGACGAGGGCGGGACTTGTGCGCTTGGCATCTCCAATATTTCGCTCGATCAGCTGCGCCTTTTGCAAAAGGTTGCACAGATCAAACCAAATTTTGTACAAATTCGCTGCTATGCAGCACGGCAGTGGGACCGAAGCATTAGAGAGTTCTGCGTCGCAAATGGGATCGTTTATCAGGCCTTTTCGTTATTGACCGCGAACCGGAGTGTTTTGAACCATAACGCTACGAAGATGATTGCGCGTCGTCACGGAAAGACGGCAGCACAAATCATTTTTCGGTTCGCGCTTGAATGCGGGATGTTTCCGCTGACCGGCACAAAAGATGCTGTCCATATGGCGGAGGATCTTGATGTCTTCAATTTCCAATTATCGGTGACGGAAGTGCGTACCATTGAAACGATGGTGGTGGGCGAAAAACCCCGGCCGTTTCAAACTCCAATTTTACGTTGGGGTAGATGAATGCCAGCTTGCAAGCAAATTTTTTTCTTAAAAGGCTGCCTTGCGACTAAGTGGAAGATGGCCTGAATAAGCCCATTCATAGCCCAAAGAAAGACGAATCAAGGGAGTGCATGTATGAAATTCGGTGGTGTAGTAGCTACGCAAATCGACGATTGGAAAATTTTTAAGGAGTTGGAGGACCTCGGTTACGACAGTGGGTGGGTGCCGGATAGCCAAATGATTTGGTCGGATTGCTATGCAACCCTGGCGCTAGCGGCGGCAAACACATCTCGGATCAGGCTAGGTACCGGGGTGGCGATTGCCGGAACCCGTCTTGCACCTGTAACAGCGCACTCGATTGCATCGATAAACAAATTAGCTCCTGGGCGGACCTTTCTTGGCATTGGGACTGGCCACACCGCCATGCGGATCATGGGACAGAAACCGGTCGGCCCAACAGCCTTTCGTGAGTACCTTCGCGTTGTGCGAGGTCTCCTTAATGGAGAGGAGGTAAATTTCACGCTAAATAAAGAAACACAACCAATTCGTTTTCAGGACCGAGAATTAAATTGCATCAATATTAAAGACCAGGTGCCGATTTATGTAGGCGCCAACGGACCGAAGGCGTTAGCAGCTACTGGAGCCTATGGGGATGGCCGGGTTAGTGCGGGTACGGAGCCGACGCGGGTTATGCAAAGTAATATGGAACGAGTGCGGCGGGGCGCAGAAGAAGCAGGACGAGAACTCCCTGACGATTTCCACACATCTGTACTCACCTATTCTTGCGTTCTAAAAGCTGGAGAAAGCCTAATGAGCGATCGTGTGATAAACGAAACTGGCGCTCCCGTGGTCTCATCCCTCCATTTTTGGTACGAACTCATGCTCCAGCGCGGCAATGATGGGTTTATTCAAGACGCAATCCGAGAAGAGTGGGAAGATTATAAGCGGTATGTGGGAAACATGCCGCGAGAACGCTGTCATCAGACTTTGCATCAGGGGCATTGCGCCTTTCTACCTGATAATGAACGCCAATTTGTTACGCCCAATTTGATCCGTGCAACTATGGGTCTTGTTGGAGAGCCAGACGAAATAAAGGAGCAGGTATCGGAGATGGAAAAGTCAGGGGTGAAGGAAGTACTTGTTTTGCCACCGGTCAATTGCGCGCGTGAAAACTTTCTAGATTTTGCCAAGGCTATAAAAATTGAACCTAGTTAAACATTCAGAAATTTCTAATATTCAATTTTCTTTTTTGGCGTTTTGCCATCTGAGTTCTCCGGCGCTCACCTTCGACTTCAAGTTCTTTGGCATTCTCTGGGCCAACGTAATTATAAACTTCCCGCCAGTTATCGTTTTTAGCCCATTCAAAGGGTGCTCTTACCGTTGTCTGCGGCCCGGTTGCACTTTCGAGAAGCCGAACCGCCATTTTAGCTAATTCCATCTGCATTTTGTGGTCATAAGGTTTGCCGCAGGGATTGCCGAGTGGGAAGTCGACGAAGAGGAAGCGGGCGACAGCGCAGTGCTCGACGATGTCCTTACCAGAACCCAGGACTACGGTTGGTATGCCATTCTTTTCAAGATGCCTAGCTGTCAGACTCACGGTCTGATGGCATATAGGTCACAACGGGATTAAGAGCGCTGCATCGGCACCATCTTTAATCAGACGATCCAATATATTGGGCGCATCATGCTCGTTTGTGTGCCTATGGCTGTAGTCCGTTGGCACGCTATGGAAGCGTTCGGTGAGCCCGCCGATCACCCCTTTCGTGACTAATTTTTGCATTGCGAGCAGCGGTAGATAGGTTTCTCTATCCTTGGTGTGGGTGGATTCTTTATCCCAGGCCAAATTCCGGTTGAAGAGATTGGCTGGTGCCTCCGCCACGGCTTGCGACCATACCTCTCTCTTTGGCGGATTATCATCGCTCCAGTCACCCTCTGGGTAGGATGTAGTTATGATCGCGATCTTTGCATCCTTCAAGGGACGTTTCAGGCGCGTGAAGGGTGCCGTTTTGTTATAAGCCCAGCGGTAGTCGCTGGGATATCCAAGAGCGCGATAATACAGCCGCGTGCGTTCCATATAGGGAATTGGAGCATTATTCATACTGCCATATATAAGGCTTAGGTCCGAGCGCGTCTATTGCCGCATCGGAAGTTTGCAACATAATCCTCATTTTACGAAGAGAGGCCGAAATGCCGAAGTTTCCATTCGAAATGGTGCCACTTCCGGAAGATCGCAGCAGCCTAAAACCGCGTAAGACCGGGCTTACGATGATGGTCGACTTTGGGATGCCAGTCGGAAAGTTAGAAGACCTTCTGGGATTGGTGGGCCCTCATGTCGATTTGATTAAGATCGCTGTAGGCTCGGCGCGGCTCTATCGAGAAACGTATCTTGGACAAAAGATCCGCCTTTGTGAAGGTTATGACGTAAAGCCGTTCATTGGTGGCCAGTTCCTTGAATATGTGATCGCGACACAAGGATTTGAGGCTGCACCCGATTTTTACAAGGAGGCGAAACGCATGGGGTTCGGGGCGGTGGAAGTCTCGGATAATTGTGTACCGCTCTCCGCCAACCAGCGGAAATCATTGATCAGCCAAGGAGTGGAGGCAGGGCTGGAGATACATGGCGAAATTGGCTCGAAAGATTTTAAGCAGACCGCAGAGACCTTGATTAGCCAGGCGCACGATTGCCTCGATGCTGGCGCAGGTGTGGTCTTGGTAGAAGCTGCAGAAATGATAATCGATGGTGAAGTGCAGGAACACCTAATTACGGCCCTTGAGGCCGAATTTCCGCGGGAGGAGGTGATTTATGAATTGCCAGGCCCTTGGATCAAAGGGGTGACGCTCTCTGACGTTTATCAAATGAAGAAGTTCCTAATCGAGCGTTTTGGTCCAGATGCAAATATAGCTAATGTGTTACCTGACGATGTCTTTGAAACAGAGGCGCTCCGTTGTGGCCTTTCTGTAATTGGTCCGAAGGAGTTTGCGTTAGGCGCAGGTTAGCGAAGAAAATTGAAAATTATCTCCTTATCGCCCTTAATCGACACAACGCTTTGGGAAGATACCACCAGTTTTAGGTTATCGGCAAAATCCAGCCTTAAGAAAATACCGAAATGCAATGTCTATAGTTGTAGATTTAAAATACAACTAATTTTAAAGGATAGTTGGTTTTTAGCGATATAAATTTCAATTTGCCCGGTTGCTAATCCGAGAATTTGATGAATGATACTATATTATCGGGTCTTCGGTTCTTTCGGCGACCAATTTTATGAAATGCATTGATATTAAGAGGTGCAACATGAAGAAAATTTTGGTTGCTGCTAGTTTGACCACATTGTTCCCGTCTTTAGCTTTGGCGCACCACCCGCTCGCGGGTATGCCAATGGAAACCTTCTCGCATGGCTTGTTGTCTGGCTTAGGGCATCCAATCCTAGGTTTCGACCATCTTTTTTTCGTGGCGCTGGTGGGTATTGCCGCAGTGTATACCGCTCATCGCTTTTGGACACCATTCGCATTTATCGGTGCAATGCTCTTGGGTTGTCTTGCAACCAGCTTTGGTTTCACGCTACCGGGGGCTGAGATTGTTATTGGTTTTTCGCTGTTGATCCTTGGTTATTTGGTGCTGTCCGGTCGAGCGCTCAGTATGCCGGTCGCTTTGGCAGCCTTTGCAGGATTCGGTTTATTCCATGGCGGGGCCTTTGGCGGTTCGATTGCGACGCAGGAAGCCGGGGTTGGTGGAGCCGTTCTTCTCGGTTACCTCTTAGGCCTTGGCGTCATTCAGTATTTGATTTCCGCAGCGTCTGGATGGATTGCTTTGAATATCTGGAAGGCAACCGAAGCCGCTGCTATTCAAACACGCATTGCGGGTGCCGTTGTTGCCGGTATTGGTCTCTTTCTCAGTCTAGAGAATGCAGAAGGTATCATCTTTGACGCTATGGGTTGGACTTCCTAAAGCGCGGACTTATTAGTGAATTTCGGGTTCTGGCACGTCCCCGGCGCCGGCTTCTAAGAAATCGAAATCGCAGCCTTCATTGGCTTGCCGAATGTGTTGTGCATACATCCAACCATAGCCGCGAGGATAATGGGGCTTAGGCGCCACCCATTCGGATTTCCGCCGGGCCATTTCCTCGTCACTAACATTGAGATGAAGCCGACGGCCTGGGATATCTAAATCTATCATGTCGCCGTCCTGGACAAGGGCGAGAGGACCGCCGATGAAGGATTCGGGTGCGACATGCAGGACGCAGGTGCCGTAGGATGTTCCGCTCATTCGCGCGTCGGATATGCGTACCATATCACGTACGCCGTCTTGCAGTAGTTTCTGTGGAATTGGAAGTTGTCCCCATTCGGGCATGCCAGGTCCGCCGACCGGACCAGCGTTCTGCAACACGATGACTGAATCCTTTGTAATTTGGAGGTTCACATCGTCAATTCGCATTGCAATGTCATTGTAGTTTTTGAAGACGACTGCAGGTCCCGTGTGCTGATGTAAGTGCGGTTCGGCTGCTGTGTGCTTAATGATGGCGCCATCTGGCGCAAGGTTGCCCCTAAGGACAACCAATCCCCCTTCGTCAGACATCGAATTATCAAGCGTGCGAATGACTTCTTCGTTATAAACCTTAGCACCCTTTATGTTATCGCCGAGTGTTTTTACGTTCGCTGTAAGGGCATCGAGATGGAGTTTGTCTGACAAACGCCCTAGGAGACCACGAAGTCCGCCCGCGTAATAGAAATCTTCCATTAAGTAGCGACCAGATGGCCGAATATCCGCAATTACGGGCGTGTTGCGTGATAACGTATCGAATAGCGATAGATCGATATCGACGCGCGCACGGCGTCCAATGGCTAGTAGGTGGATAGCTGAATTTGTAGAGCCACCAAGCGCCATGATGGTTGTTACTGCATTTTTCAATGCCTTTTCTGATAGTATGTCCAAGGGTTTTAAATCCTCCCAGACCATTTCCACTACCCGCCGTCCGGAAGCAGAGGCCATGCGGATATGGTTTGAATCTGCGGCTGGGATCGAGGCAGCGCCTGGCAGCGTCATACCCAGGGCTTCTGCCGCGCTCGTCATTGTGGATGCGGTACCCATAGTCATGCAGTGTCCCGGGGAACGGGCAATGCCGCTTTCTACTTCGTCCCACTCATCTTCGGTGATATTACCAGCTCTTAGCTCAGCCCAGTATTTCCAAGAATCTGTTCCGCTACCTAGCGGTTCGCCGTGCCAGTTGCCCCGCAGCATTGGGCCTGCCGGGACAAAAATTGCCGGAATGTTCATGCTGGCGGCTGCCATGATCAGCGCAGGCGTGGTCTTATCGCAACCGCCCATTAAGACAGCGCCGTCGATTGGATGGCTCCTTAATAACTCTTCTGCCTCCATTGCCAGCATATTGCGATAGAGCATTGTAGAGGGTTTTACGAAAGGCTCAGAGAGGCTCATCGCCGGCAGTTCGATCGGAAATCCACCCGCTTGAAGTACGCCTCGTTTTACGTCTTCTACACGTTGTTTAAAATGCGCGTGGCATTGGTTGATATCGGACCAGGTATTGATAATCGCGATAACTGGTTTACCGTCCCAATCGGAGGCACTGTAGCCCATTTGTTTTGCGCGGGAGCGATGGCCAAAGGCGCGCAAATCCTGCACACCAAACCAGCGAAAGCTGCGGAGATCCTCGGCTTTAG
>PBOZ01000104.1 GCA_002724555.1 Rickettsiales bacterium | reverse complement strand
TTGGCCTGCCTGAATTCTTAGGACCATTCAAAATTGGAAACTGGCCCCTCCAGCGTGTTTGTTGACTTGCTTGATGAACTCCCACGGTGTCAGGTTTCCCAGAGTCGAGTGGGGACGGATCTCGTTGTAGTGGTGTCGCCATATCTCGATGGTGACTTTGGCATCAACGCGGTTGCGAAACCACTCCATGTTCAAACATTCGTCTCGGAACTTGGCATTGAAGCTCTCGTTCGTACCGTTCTGCCAAGGCTTGCCGGGCTCGATGGCTGCGGTATCAATGTTCACTTTTGACAGCCACTTCAAGATGGCCTGAGAGACGAATTCAGGGCCGTTGTCGGAACGCAGGTACGTCGGTGCGCCATGGTGGCTGACCAATCGTTCCAAGACCGCGATGACATGCTCGGAGCGAATGCTGCCCGCCACCTCGATAGCCAATGCTTCCTTTGTCCATTCATCAACGACACTCAGGCATTTGAGCTGCTGTCCGTTGGCACATCGGTCGAAGACGAAGTCATAGGCCCACACGTGATTTGCTGCGCTGGGCGGCGTGGGTCTGGGGCGCCCAGAGGCAATTCGCCGCCGAGGGCGCTTTTTGGGCACCTGTAGACCGGCTTTTTGCCACAGCCGATGAGCACGCTGGGCGCTCATCTCGAAGCCCTCGCGGGCCAGGAACACCTGGATGCGACGATATCCGTACCGAGGATACTGACGAGATAGCTCGCGCATCGCCTCCAGCACTGGTCGGTCTCGTTGCGCAAGGCGTGACTCATAATCCGCGGCCGAACGCGACACACTGAATAGGTGGCATGAGCGGCGCTTGGACAGGCCCCGCTCCTGGGCAAACGCCACCTGGCGACGACGAGCCGGCACGCTTACCACTTTTTTTTCGCCACCTCGCGCATTACGTCGATCTCCAGATCTCGCTCGGCAACGATCCGTTTCAACCGAGCATTCTCGGCCTCGAGTTCACGCAGCCGACGAACATCCGACACCTCCAGTGCTCCGTAGCGTTTGCGCCACCCGTAGATCGTTTGCTCGCTCACACCGTGACGCTTGGCGACTGCAGCCACCGGCTCCTCATCGGCCTCGCGCAGGATGCGGACCATCTGGTCTTCAGTGAATCGACTCTTCTTCATAACTCCCTCGCTTCGCGCTTGGGAGCCAGTTTCTCAAGTTTCTAGTGGTCCGATAATCCCGGGGCAGGCCACCTGCATCTCTAAAGGGTGGCTTGGCTTTCAAGGGGAGCACGATACGAGAGCCATCTTCTCAAGAAACTAGTGGCACAAAAAAACCCAGGGCAGGCCACCTGCATCGGTGTTGTTCAGAAGGATTTATGAGTGGACCGGTATTCTGACCCTGAGTCTGCCATTACCCCTCGTTATGAAACGTGTGTTTGTCAGAGCAGCGATGTGTGCAGCCTATTTTCACGGAACCGCAAGGCAATAACGACCGAAACCGACCGGCTACTGCGACTCTAATGCGGTATGTTAAAAAGACGCGCGATTGGGTATCGCCAAAGTTTGTCCAGCCACCTTATGTACGCCCGGAAAGGGCCGTAGCGCGGGCATTGCCTCAATACCTCTCGCTGTTCTCGAAGCCTTTCCCGAACATTGACTCGGCTGACACCCTCAATGCCGATTACCACGCTAACCATGTCCACATGCAAGGAACGCGTGTCAGCCGGGAGTCGCAGCAGGAACTCGAGGTCACCGGCAATTTTGAAACGCGTATTGAACAGGCCGAACTCCTCGAATAGCGTACGGCGGTGCAATAGGCCCGGGTGACAACAAACTGCGCGCGGACCGATGCGATGGAAATCAAATGCCGAGCCAAACTCATGGGATTTACCCGAACCGAAGTTATTGGTTTGCCCTATCGATGAAACGATATCGAATTCGTCATCATCAATGGCATTGAACAGTTGCGATAGAGTCTGTGTTCCGGCCCAGCGGTCGTCAGCTCCGAGAAAGCAAACATAATCACCGCGAGCGTGGCGAAGTGCCTGGTTCCACGCGTCATAAATGCCGTCGTCCTTTTCAGAGCCCCACCAATATATATGAGCATCGTAAGCGCGAAGAATATCGACGGTTTCATCTGTCGATGCACCGTCCGCGATAACGAGCTCCCAGTCTTTGAATGTTTGCGCGATCGTGGATTTCAGGCAGCGCTCAAGAGTTTTAGCTGCTTGCCAAGTAGCAATGACGATAGACAGTCGCGGCGGGGCGGAATTGCTACCCATGCGAGTTCCCGAAGTTCATTCTCAGTAGATACCTCTCGGCTATCTTTAGCGGCGAAAATATAAATCGCCGCCGAACCTTTCAGCCCCAGCCTGATTTCAGAACAGCAAGCAAAAAGTCTTCACTCACGTCAGCACCAATAATACTGATTGTTCAGGGTTTACCGCGTCCCTTAATAAGCGACCCTCTTAAATCCCAGGTAGAAGCCGGTAAACCATCCAGTCAAACGGGATATCAATTGACCAGGTGAGCCGACTCGGGACGCAATAGCTGAAAGTTTCACAATACTGCAAGGACAACCTTAGACTTTGCGTGGTCCGTCAAGCATCTCGGTGATAATTCTCCCGTATCTTGAACCAACCGTCCTCCAAGTAAACTTACCCATCGCGTGGCGCCTTCCGCCATCGGCAAGTCTTCTGCGAAGCGCATCGTCTTCCAGCAGTGTCTGTATCTTGCGGGCAAGATCCACTGCATCGGCGGGTTTCGCCATCAATCCGGTCTGCCCGTCTATCACCGTGTCCCGAACAGCCGGCAAGTCCGACGCGATAACCGCACACCCGCAGCCTTGCGCCTCAACTGCAACAAGCCCGAGCCCCTCCCGGTCACCGGAAGCCGAGACGACAGATGGCATTACAGAAATTGCCGCGGAACGCAGGAAATGAACCACGTCCTCGTTCGGTACGCCGCCAACAAAACGCACCCGATCACCGACCCCCTGCGACTTTGCCAACGCCTTCAGGCTGTCTCGGAGCGGACCGTCACCGACAATGGTCAGTTCCAGTCCAACATGCTTTGCAGCCAGGAGACCGACTGCCTCGATTAGGTATTCAACCCCTTTCTTCTCGACGAGACGGCCGACGAAGACAACCCCATTGCGCGACGCATGTTGCTCCCCCGGAGTAAACGTCGCCTCAAGATCGACGCCCATCGACTGCACGACTACCCTGCCGGGCTTGAGGCGTCGTTCTTCGCAGTAGTCACGCATCGCATGACTGACAACCGTAACGGCATTTGCCCGCAAAAGAATCCAGCGCTTCAGTTTTTCTAGTATGGCACCGCGCAGCGCATACAGATCTCCACCGTGAGACGTTACGAGAAACGGCGGAAAACGGCGCCACATCATGCGCAGCATTGCCGCGACAAAACCCTGCGGCACAATCCAGTGCGCATGGACAGCATTGAACTCCAACTGGCAATGCAACCGCACGATCGCCAGCGCCTGCGCGCCCAGGAAAACGGGCAATAACAGCAGGCGCAACCGATTGCTTCGCACCCGGAACAGCATGCCTCCATCATAGGCGAGCGTTTCCATCGCGGCAGGAAGATAGCGGAAACGATGCACCGTGAGCGTGCGCCCATCACTCCTGAAGGATTCCTCGCGTTTCGCACCCTTACAATGGGGCGCAAGGACAACAACGTCAAAAATCGCGGCTAGCTCGTAGGACAGACTTTCAACAAACCGGGGTTCAGTGTCGTCCTTCCAACGTGGAAACGTCGATGACAATACAAGCAACCTGGGGCGACGGGACTCCATGCAGTGTTGGCCCAGGTCAGTACTGACTGTGGGGCGAGACGGTGCTCTGATCGGAATTAAGACGGACCCGGAAACTGATTACTAAACCACTCGGCACAAGTAAGTTCATGTTCGTAAACCGCCCCATTTTCAGTTGAATATAGGCGTAATCTCCTACGCCGGCTGCAAAACGTGAGTTCCACAAATGGCGGGGAAAACTTCAGAAGCACGTAGAGGCTTGAGAGCGCGAAATACTAACAAAAAAACCGAGCCCCACCTCGACATGAAGGGACGTAGCGTTTGCCAAGACCATCGCCCACGTCCTTTTGCCCAGGCAATCCGGTAGGGTACGAGGCAGCAACCCCATCGCGATCGCGTCAAAAACAAGTTCACCTGCACCGATCGATTGGCGCGGTTCGAATATTCGTAAATAAGCAACCGTCATTCCATTGTGACAACTGATACAAGCGCAGCAGGTTACAACCTGGAGAGACATTCCTACGACTTATAACGCCTCGTCATCGTACTCACGCTCAGTCCTGCGGTCTTGATGGAAAGCAGCAACCACCGCGAATAGCCACTACAGCAATCAGTCAAATTTCCCGGTTTCTGGAACGTCAAAACGAGCACACTCGGTCCCGTGTCAAATATTAAGCGTCCGCAAAACCTCTAGGGCCCCGGAAAATCGAAGCCTAATAAAAATCACGACGAACCGACGGGTAGTTGCCAAAAACAGCGGAAGTACTAGAACAGCAACTCCCCATGCGAACACGGAAGACCAAGCCGCGCCGATCGCCCCAAATTGTGGGACGAGGGCCAAATTCCCCAAAACATTAACGATTAAGGCTCCAAGCATCACGATCGTAGAGTACCATTGCATATCTAGTGAAATAAGTATCCTACTCCGCAAGAAAACATGGAATACAAAAATACCGTTTAGAATGTGTACCATCAGAATTTCAGCAGTTGGCGCGAAAGCAGACCCAAACAAAACATCTACAACCGATGGAGCAAGAAAATACGCTCCCATCGCGCCCAGGACCGATACTACGGTCATCATCGAAAACAAGAGTCTAATGAATTTATTACTGACCTCTGCGTCACTGTTCCGAACTATATAAGGATTAAAGGTAGAACCAACCGCTACCGGAATGAAATACCACACCGAGGAAATCATCACGGCCGCAGCATACCACCCTACTTCGCTCTCACTGCGGAATACTTTTATCATTAACTGATCGATATTCATCATACCGACCATAGCAAATGCACCCAGCAGAAACGGAAAAACACCAGCGAGGAATTTCTTAAGCAACGACGCCTGCGGCCGCCATTCACCTATTGATTTTCCTTGTTGTCTGTAGATATAAAAGAGTCCTACTGCAAGAAGCATGTGGTCTAAAGCAATCACGGCAGCAAACAAAGGCAGTTCTACCTCAAGAACAATAAGCGAAAGCTTTAAAATTGAAGACAGACACAGCTGCGCCAAGCGCGCTTTCACCACGTACTTAGATTCAACGCGGGACTGGAAGAAGAAATCGATAACTGCCGAGGACTGAAACAACACACCAACTGCAAGTATCGCAATTAACAGTCCCTCTTCGCCCGAGACATCAAAAAGAAAAAACGACAAACCGATGCAGCTCCAAGTGAGCAAGCTTCCCAGCAGTCTCAGAACGAACGCTGTACCCAGGATCCGGGCTTGCTCCATTGGATGCTTTACTAGTTCGCGAGTGACAACACTGTCCAACGCCAACCCAGCGAAGATAACGAATAAGGCTAGATAACTCTGGGCATAAGACAACAATCCAAAACGTTGCGGGCCCAGGTACCTTGCTATCATAACGCCGACGATTCCCATCACGACCAAGCGCAGTGCACGCTCGAATATCAACCACGAGGTATTAGAGACGTAGATATTTGAGTAAAGTCGTCGAAACCGATTATCTGCCAATTCTTGACCTACTTCGATTAATGAGCCAGTTTACAATATAAATAAAGGATCATCTTTAATTTGGAACGCTCGGCCGATCTATACGTTAGTTTTCGATCCTGTATCAGTAAGCAGAACTCTCTGAATCTTTGCGTGTTCAATCCATACGCGCCGAAATAAACTCCGTTTTAATCTCGTGAAACAGATTGTTATATAGTCGGTAGGTGACTCTCTTTTAATTTGGGTGCCTTATATTTTTATCGAACTATGCCGAGTTACATAGTCGCAGCGTGGGGAATTGTCGAAGTTCTCGTTTGCTATGTAATTTCCAGAAAATTTTGCAAATCGATACGTGGAAAAATTTCGAGTTTACCACCTTCAGTTGCGTTATACAGTTTTCGACCATCATCCTGAAACGCCTTTAATGCGAATTGATACGAAATTTCGCTTTGAAGGAGATCTGGTGATTGCCATTCATCTCCGCCAGAAAAGTAGCCAGGGTCAAAATGATTATTATCTTTTTCTCCTGATACAACGACCTGGTTTGCTGGACCTTTGTCGACGAAATCATGGTCGCACCCAATTAGAGCAACACGAACAAATCCCATATGGTATGCCAACTGCAGTGCGACATAAGTTACGGTAAATCCCTGAAAAACACTAAACGAACAATCAGCCGCAAAAGTACCGGGCATATCTACGGAGTGCAAAAAGCTGACATTTTCTCGTGAGCGAATACCAAGCTTCAGTACCTTATGATCCAAGAACAGTTGGGTTTCAGTATTGTTTATAAATTCGCGACTTTGCATGATAACGTAAGGATTTACGGCTACGATATAATTTGGACGGAGGGCAGTTTTTGGATAAAGGAGATTGATTTTATTTAAACCAAAAGTTATCGTTTTACTCTCGCTTAGAACATCAAGGTCTGCTGCAAGAAGAGAGGGTCCGTTGCACAGTATTACTGCTGCGTGCCCCTTATGCTTGTTGTGCATTGCGCGAACACGGGCGCGTGACCGCCATGATTCCGGATGTAAATCCCAGAGCAGTCTTTTGCTAAAGAGGGCGGCACTTTTACTGTAAGGGTTCACTTTCACGTTGGAACCTTTTTTTGGATTTTCAATTTGCTGGCAATCGTAATGACAATGGTTTTCTTTGATGCAGCCACGAGCGTCGAACTTTGGTCGACTCTAAGCGCGGAATCTACAACGTGTACGGTTGCCTATTACTCTGGGGGTATCCCCGGATGTGAGCCGCGCGGCATTTAAGCGTCGCAACATATCAGGCTGCCGCTTTCGCGAATACTTAGGGTGGCTTTCCGC
>PBOZ01000103.1 GCA_002724555.1 Rickettsiales bacterium | reverse complement strand
TCGTACCCCAATTCATTGCAACATTGCGTACCGCCACTTGCGCTTCTTCATTGCGTGCACCGAGCGCCACACCACACCAATCAACAAGGCACATTTTAGCGGCATCCAATATTTCACTTGGGTAGTTACGTCCGATCGCGGACCCCACGAAACGACCAGCTTCCAATGCGTTTTGAGTTTCCGTGATGCTCATTGTCCCATTACCCCCATTTTTTCCAGATCAGCAATCTGATCTTCAGAATAACCCAATTCAGCAAGAATTTCGCAATTGTTTTGGCCGAGCCTCGGCGCCGGGTTGCGTTTACTTTTCGAAAGGCCCATTCCAGCGAGCGGATTACCAATCTGCGCAATCGTGCCCTCACCAGGGGCGTCAATATATTCGATAAGCCCCCGATGCTTAACATGCTCGTCTACCAACGCTTCGCCCGGCGTTAAGATCGGACAAATTGGCGCGCCAATTGCCGTTAATTCTTTGACAATTTGGTCTCGCGTCCGCGCCGCACAATAATCTGTCAAAACCTGACAATAGATTTTGCCCTTCTCGCCGTGCGTCGTGTGCCTATCGGCGGGACTTTCGTCTTCATCAATCAGATCGGTTCGTTCAATAATGGTGCAAAATTCCCGCCAAAGTTTCGCCTCCAGCAAAGAAATCGCGACGCCCTTTCCATCCTTGGTAGTATAGTGGTTGTAACGCGGATTGCCGCCGTAAGATTCGACAACCGGCTTGCCGCTGTACCCAGCCTGCGTTGCCATGCCACTACTCAAAGCAATATTCGCCATAGAGAATAGACTATCGAACATTGAGCAGTCGACGAAACGTCCTTCACCCGTCTGCTGACGCCGCATTAGAGCAAGCAGAATGCCAATCATCGCGACCGCACCCGCGGAATAATCCGCTGCCTGGAACAGCGGCACTTCAGGGACCCCAAGGCCGCGCTCTAGGTTAGTACCCATTATGCCAGTCACGGCTTGGATAACCAGATCATGGCCGGGAATGGGTGCCAATGGACCATCTTGGCCGAAGCCAGTAATTGAGCAGTAAATTACCTTTTCGTTAAGTTTCTTGCATGTCTCATAATCAATACCGAGCTTCTTAGTCACGCCCACTCGATAAGATTCAAGAACAACATCCGCACCCTCAATCAATTGATGCGCAACGGATTGCGCCTCCGGCTTTGTTAAATCTAGCGTTATGCCGCGCTTATTACGGTTCACACTATGGAAATAGGCGCTAGTCGTCTCATAATTCGGCGGATTATGACGTGCACCATCCCCAATCTCCGGTTGCTCAACCTTGATAACCTCGGCGCCGAAATCCGCCATCATCTGCGTAGCCCAAGGGCCCGGGAGCAAACGGCTAAAATCAACTACCTTAATGCCCGACAAGACAAAATCCGGCGACATCTTATTCGCTACGCTCATACGAACTACTCGCCCTTAAACTTTGCGTCACGTTTCTCTAGGAAAGCGCCAATGCCCTCCTTGCGATCGGCACTCTGATAAATAGAAGTTACAATGAAACGCTCGTAATCGATGGCCGAACGCAGGTCCATTTGCATACCGTTATAAACAACACGTTTCACCCATGCGAGACTAAGAGGTGCTCTCTGTGCAAGAACACCAACCATCTCCTTTGCCTTCGCAAGAGCCCCACCCTTAGGTGTCAATTTATTGATTAAGCCAATGCGATAGGCCTCATCTGCCGGAATTGGGTCCGCCATCAACATAATTTCCAACGCATTGCCGACACCAACGAGGCGCGGGAGGCGTTGCGTCCCGCCAGCTCCTGCGACGGTACCAATTTTGGCACTGGTAATGGCGTAGCTTGATCCTTCCGCGCCTACCCGCATATCGCATGCCAAGACAAACTCTGCACCACCCGTCATGCAGAACCCTTCTATTGCAGCAATCACCGGGACTTCCAATTCTTCTAGACCTCGAAGAAGTTGTTCCCAATTTTTCATATAATCGACGACGCTCTTCGGCCCGCTTAGTGCTAAAGCCTCATTAAGGTCGGCACCGGACGCGAAATACTGTTCTCCGCCCGTAACAATTACGCCAAATATGTCTGGATCGGCTTCCGCAGCCTGAGCAGCTGCTAGAACCTCTGCCATAGTCGCGACACTAAACGAGTTGCGGCTCTCGGGCCGGTTCAATGTGACAATACAAGCGGGTCCCTCATTTTCAACAATAATATTTTCGTAAGTCATGGAACTACTCCAATTTGTCTCTCGACCCTCAGGCCTCTTTATGAAAATCTATAATGAGACGATTGATATCATCCGCACCCTCAAACATTGCCCAATGGCCAACATTCGGTAGTACATGAACCTTTAGGTTCGGAACGTGTTCACGAATGAGACTGGCACGGTGCTCAATGCTTGGAAACGCGGTTGGGTCGTCCTCGCCGTAGATAAGCTGTGCCCTACAACCAGCCTTGCCTAAATTGATCGGTAAAATCGGTTGTGCGCTAACATTCCTACTGTTGAATTTTGCACGACCAACATTGTCGTGTTGCATATCAAGCACATCTTCGCTGATAGATTCAGGATGCTTTAACATCAATTGCAAAAGATTGTGTTTAAGGGCGTGTCTGTAGGATTTAGGGTCGTCCTTTACATCGCCATAACGAATGAAATCCAATCGGGGCCTTCCCTTGATGGAAAACCCGCCGGGCCCTATCACCGTCATTGCCCGCACTTTCGAGCCAAAATGGGCAGCGATCGAACTGCCGCATGCGCCACCGAAAGAAAACCCGGCAATACTGAAACTCTCGTAATCTTTTACAATCCGGTCCACAGACGCGATAAAAACACGTAAATACTCGTCGGGCGTCAATCCATAGTCTACCTGCTCGGACTCACCATAGCTCGGTGCATCAATGGCGCGAACGTCGAAATGCTCAGACAAAACGTCGATATTACGTATCCAGTGCGTCCACGAACCCATACCTCCGTGAAACAACAAAATAGGGTGTCCCTTCCCTTTTTGCTTAACGTTTAACCGAACGCCTTCAGCAAGGGCTCTATCTTTATCCCAACCATCAGGCACTCGCTTCTGGTCCATTCCACTCTGGCTCCTATTTCCATACCCGCATGGCCTGTTGCGGCCAAAACGGTACAACAAGACGGAGCGCCGCCCAACGGGCGGCGCGGTTCGGAAAGGATATAGGACGTGACGGAAAGTTTTCACGGTAAGATAGTTCTGATCCCAGGCGGAGGGCGGGGTATTGGCTACGCCGCGGGCGCGATGATGGCCAAACAAGGTGCCAAGGTCGTCTTGACTGATGTAGTGGGTGAACGGGCAGTCGAGGCGGCGGACAGACTCAAAGAAGAGAGCGGTTCCGAAACGCTGGGTCTTGCCTGCGATATCACGGATATGACAGCCGTCCAGAAAATGATCGCCGAGACAGAGACTACACTGGGTCCCGTTGACATCATGGTCAACACGGCTGCGATTGTAGCCGACAAGACATTCATAGAATCAACGCCCGCAGACTGGAAGCAAATGCTGGACATCTGCCTCTATGGTTCGATGAATGTTATCCATTGCGTTTTGCCAGGTATGGTCGACCGCACATACGGGCGCATCGTGTGCCTGGCCTCAGATGCAGCCCGAACCGGGCAAGCTCGGCATTCCTACTACGCAGCGGCGAAAGGAGGAGTGATCTCACTCGTTAAGTCCATTGCGCAAGAAGTCGGCCGAAACGGCGTCACCTTGAATGTGGTCTCACCCGGTGCCACAGACACCGAACTACGGCAGGGCCGTGAAAAGGAAGTTCTGGCCTCTATTGGTGAGGAACGATTTGCCAAGCGTGAACAGGCCATCCTCCGTATGTACCCAACGCGGCGACTTGGGCAACCAGACGACATAGCAGCTGGCATTGTTTATCTTTGCAGCGATGGTGCATCCTGGGTGACGGGCCAAGTCCTAAGTATCAATGGCGGGTTCGCAATGGTGTAAAAGTCCATGCGCCGCACTAAAATCAGACACGCACCGAACACGAAAGAACGAAGATGGAATTTGAACTATCAACCGAGCAAAAGCTGATCCAAGATTCCGCTCGAAGTATGATGGAGCGCGACGTTCAGCCAATCTTGGACAAGCATAACCCAAACCAATCGTTGCCCAAAGCAGCGATGCTAGAGATATTTTCCCACCTCAAAAATATGGGATTAATGGCGCCACGCCTGTCAGAGAAAGACGGGGGGTCAGGTATGTCGATGCTCAACTACGGTCTTATTTATGAGCAACTGCCACCGTTCCTCGCTATTGGGGTAATGGGGCACGAATGCACCATTGCGCGTATCTTCGCCGAGGCAACAGAGGAGCAAAAAGAGATGTTCCTGCCCGACCTCTTTGAAGGGAAGAAGATTACGGGGACTGCCACGACGGAACCAGGGGTCGGCTCGAACCCTCGCGAAGTTGTAACGCGTGTCGTAGAAGACGGTAATGAATTGGTAATTAATGGCCGCAAGATGTGGTGTAGCAATGCCAGCATTGCCGATATCATCAACGTAACCTGTGCAGACGGATCGGACGACCGGGGTGCCAATCTGCGCCGCGTTGTCGTTGAGACCGATAATCCAAACATGGACGTGACTGAGATTGATACGATGGGCCTGAAAATGGGGCATCTATCGGAGATCGTCTTTGAAAACTGCCGGGTGCCTGCGGTCAATACTTTTGGCTCTGCCGGCGATGCTGCGCGTCTGCTGACCATTACCTGGAATGGGAACCGACCGCTCTGCGGTCTTGCAGCCACACACCTTGCGCAAAAGGCGCTCGAGAAAGCTACCGTCTATGCCGGAGAACGCACACAATTCGGGAAAGCCATCGGTGGACATCAACTTGTACAAAAACTGCTTGCCGATATCGAAACAAACGTCGTAACCAGCCGTCTTCTTTGCTACTATGCGCTCGATGCTCTGGATAAAGGCGATCATACGAATGGCATATCTGCGATGGCGAAACGCTATGCCACAACGGCTTGCGAACAAGCAGTTTCAATGGCAATGCATGTGCACGGTGCCATGGGTATAGCCGAAGAAACAGGACTGGAGCAGCTTTATCGTGACGTCCGAATGCTGCCTATACCGGATGCAACGAATGAAATTTTAACCCTAATTCAAGGTAGAGAACTGACCGGCATGGCGGCATTCCGATAATAAGGATTAGACGATGCGTCCACTTGATGGAATTACCGTAGCCGAACTCGGCGGCCGTTATGCTGCGGGAGCGTGCGGCACACTCTTAGCGCAACTTTGTGCCACAGTTCTATACGTCGAAGGTGCGGGTCTACCTGGCGATAAATGGGCCCATCGGGCCACGTTTGCGCTAGGTAAGGCACCAGTGGACCTCAGTCGGCGGCAAGCCGCCATTGATGCGGCAGACGTCATTATTACATCCAGCGATGTCGACGGCGACAAAAGTGAATACCCAAATGCCATCCACATTGATCTTACTGCCTTTGGGCACACGGGGCCACTGGCCGGAAAACCCTATTCCGACGCGCTGATTCAGTCGTTAACCGGCATTGCCGACACCAATGGCCAGGAGGGCGGCGGCCCTTTCGCTGCCGGCGCACCGATCCTCGAATACGAAACGGCGATTTATGGCGCAGCCGCGGCAGTGGCAGCGTTACGGGTTCGACGTCTCGGTGGACCCAACCAATCAGCCGACATCTCACTCTTCGATTGCGGAATTAATTCCCTCCCGACATATTTACCGGCGCATCACGTTGGAAAAGTGCCGGTTCGCGAAGGTAACCGGCACCCGCTTGTCGTGCCCTGGAATAGTTTTTCAACTAGCGACGGCGATGTTCTAATCTGTACGGTTTCGAATGATCATTTCTCAATTCTTTGCGGAATTATTGGGCGCCCCGACATTCCCGAGACGATCCTCGAGAATAATGACCGGGTTGCAAACCGCGACATGATTGAAGAGGCGATCACTTGCTGGACGAGTTTGCATACGGTCGCCGAGTGTATGACAGCCCTTTCGAACGCCGGCATTGCAAGTGGACCAATCACGGTCATTGACGACTTGCCGACCGAAGCCAACCTGGTCCACCGCAAAAGCATCATCCGGGCCAAGAATGGTGCGCATAATTTCCTCGCCAAAACACCGTTCTTAACCAATGACGCCTGGTCATCTGAAGTAGCAGACACGGTGAAACCTAGCGACAGTGGAGAGATACCGAAGAGTAACGGCGCTTCGGTTGGTAATAGTGGTCCCATGCTGCCACTCGATGGTATTCGGGTCATCGAGTTTGGACAGTTCACAACAGCGCCCCTTTGCGCCCGCCATCTCGCTACTCTCGGCGCCGAAGTCATAAAAATCGAACCCGTGACCGGCGATATTGCCCGTCAGTGGAACCCAGCGCGGGACGGAATTGGCTACTACTTCATGTACTCTAATGCGGATAAACATGCACTCGCTGTCGATATGCGGAACGAAGAGGGATGGAGTATCGTCCGTGATCTCATCGCTTCTGCCGACGTAATTGTTCAGAACATGAAACCGGGATCGCTCGACCGACTTGGTTTCGGTTGGAAGGACGTACAGCAATTTAATCCACGCATGGTCTGTGTTGGCATATCTGGTTTTGGAAGCGATAGTGCTTATGAGGGCCGTCCGGCCGTGGATACGATTGTGCAAGGCGGCTCTGGCATCATGGACCTTACTCGCGATGGCGGCGTGCCGCTGTCCACTGGTATTTCCTACTCCGACATTACCGGAGGTCAACTCGCCATGCTATCCGTCATCGCCGGCCTAGAACTGCGCGAGCGCACAGGAAAAGGCATGAACTACGATATCTCAATGCAAGATGTAACCTCTTGGGTGACGGAGACTACCTGGAACATCCCATCAGAAGAACGCGGCCCGAATGGTGCAGCAGTCGAGTGCAGCGATGGTTATGTCTGGATGGAAAATCCCACCGACGCAAACGGCATCGAAGCGAAATTGAAGACACGGGCCGCCTTGTTTGCCGGGCTCACACCCAAAGGTATCAAATTGGCACCGATCCTTAATGTCAGCGAAGCGGCAATCCACCCGCAAACATTGGCGCGCGGGCTAATTGTCGATGGGGAATGGGAGACCGGGCCGTGGCCGCTACTTGGCTCACCGATGAAACTTTCGAAGACACCACCGCGTGTACAGCGCCCGATTAACCGACCAGAAAAACCAACGTCGGACGTATTGACCAAGTTCGGTATCCCCCGCGGAAAGGCCGCAGAATAGGTCTATGAGTGCCAACTGATACAAAAAGTGGGATCCAGCAAGCAGTGTTTGGATCTTTTCTGAAAACCCAATACCCGAACCGGTATCCGGCAAACCACTGATCTACCTGTATAAGTTATTTATCTGTCAGACAGATACGGCAAAGCCAATATCTTGGGATAGGGATAAATTTATTCTGATTACCGACCGAAACGCCGCGAATTAGTTTTGACCGCAAACAATCAAACTAGCTAAGTCTAAAAGCACTTTGCAGCCCCAAAATACCAGGCTAGAATCGGAATTGCCCTCCATTTACATGAAGAACTTCACCGGTAATAAAACCACCTGTCTCTCCTGCTAGATAAAGGCAAGCATTGGCAATGTCGTCGACGGTGCCAATACGTTTGACCGGAATTGCTTCAATTCGGGCTTTACGCCATACCTCGGGGTCATCGTACTGGCTCCAATCTCGAGATGTATCAATTGCGCCAGGGGAGACCGTGTTGGCGGTAATACCACTAGGTCCAAGCTCTAGAGCCAATGCTTTAGCAAACGCATGAACACCCGCCTTACAAGTAATGTTGTGGGTTCGGGTCGGAACATGCGCGGTAAATCCGTCAACGCCAGAGATGTGGATGATCCGGCCCCAGCCCTCCTTTTTCATGAGCGGCACCACGCAGCGTGCGAGATAGAAGGCCGAGTTTAGGTTGGTGTTGATCGTTTCCTGCCACTCCTTCACCGAGATATCCTCGACCGGCTGTTTCTTGCGGATCGAAACGTTTGAGATTGCAATGTCGACCGTCCCAAAGGTCTTTGCCGCTTGATTGACCATTGCCGCAACAGCGTCCGCATCACCAACATCCGCCATCACGCCAATCGCATTACCGCCGTCAGCCCTAATATCACCGACAACCTTGTCGACCTTTTCCTGCGACGACCCACCGTTAACGAACACATTTGCACCGGCGTTAGCAAAAAGTTTAACGATGGCTTCGCCGATATTCTGGCCAGAGCCGGTAACGATGGCGGTGCGACCTTTTAGTGGTTGCGGATCGAGCATTGTTTTAGTCCTTTAGATATTAGTTCCCGCAAGTAAGTAGGCGGCGAATTGTCACTGGCCATTTCCGGATCCAATGCTAGTTGCTATTCTCGTCCCGCTTAACCATCACATTCCGAGACAATACCATGATTGATTTCAGCCTGACCGATGAATTGCAGGAGTTTCAGGACCGCACTCGGGCCTTTATCCGGGACAAAATAATCCCATTAGAAAACGACCCCCGCCAGGGTCCACACGGTCCTTCCGATGAATTGCGCCTAGAAGTTGCAGCGCTCGGTCAAGACGCCGGATTGCTAACACCACATATTGGTGAAGAATGGGGTGGTCTCGGTCTGCCACATATCGGTAAGGCCATTGTCTTCGAAGAGGCAGGCTATTCGCCACTTGGAGCCTATGCGCTCAACATTTCCGCCCCTGACGAAGGTAATATGCATTTGCTGGAAGTTGTCGGAAGCGAAGAGCAAAAAGAGAAGTACCTCCGTCCTCTAGCCGCAGCTGACGTCCGCTCCGTCTTCTCGATGACGGAGCCAGATGGAGGAGCTGGTTCTGATCCCTCTATGATGAAAGTCACTGCAGTCGAGGACGACGACGGATACGTCATCAATGGCCGGAAATGGATGATTACCGGTGCCCACGGAGCCGCTTTCCAAATCATTATGGCGCGTACCATCGACAAATCCGGTGAAGACATCGGCGCCACAATGTTCATGGCTAATATGGATGTCGACGGCTGCGAAGTCGTCCGTGTACTTGATACAATGGATAGCAATACATCGGGCGGCCATTCGATCGTTGATTATAACGACGTACGCGTGCCAAAAGAATCGATTCTCGGCGAAGCAGGTAAAGGATTTCGCTACGCGCAGGTGCGATTGGCGCCAGCTCGTTTGACGCATTGCATGCGCTGGCTCGGCGCAGCACGGCGTTGTCATGACATCGCCGTTGATTACGCTCGCAACCGGCACGCGTTCGGGAAACCGCTCAGTGAGCATGAAGGCGTTAGCTTCCAACTCGCCGACAACCTCCAAGATTTGCACCAAAGCCGACTGAGTATTTGGCATACGGCTTGGGTACTCGATCAAGGCGAACGTGGCGGAAATGAAAGCAGCATGGCCAAAGTGTTTTGCTCCGAAGCCGCTGGCCGTATCGTTGACCGCTCTGTTCAAATTCTTGGGGGTATGGGTATTACCAACGAGACCGTGGTGATGCGGACCTATAAGGACATTCGCGCTTTTCGTATTTATGACGGCCCATCAGAGGTGCACCGCTGGGCAATCGCCCGGAACATCATGCGGTCAAATAAATAATACTCGCATGAGTGCCCATCGATATATCAATTGACCCGGTTTTGACATGACGACCAAGTCAGAAATTCCAAAAGAATTTGGGTGCAAAAAATTATTCCCCAGTGAACTCTGGCACACGCTTTTCCCGCCACGCGTTATGCGCCTCCTGAGTGTCTCGGGTTAGCTCTAGCATGCCAAAGCGGTACAGATCCGCTAGCGATGCATCCTTAAGATTTGGGACATCGAGGGAATGCGTGATTGATTCCTTTACCATTCGGACAGAGAGTGGTGGCAGCTTTACGATATGATCCGCGACCTCTGCTGCCTTCTCGATTAACTGGTCATGCGGCGTTAGCCATTGGGCCAAACCAATCCGGTAGGCCTCTTCACCAGGCATCGGAAAGCCCATCGCAAGGCGTGTCGCCAATCCCTTACCAACCCAACGAGCTAAACGGGCCGAGCCGCCATAGGCAGGGATAATTCCTAAGCCAATCTGTGGCAATCGCCATTCAGCTTTCTCGGATGCAATGATCAAGTCGCAGCAGAAAGTGATAATGCATCCGATCCCAATCGCATATCCATTAACAGCGGCAATCACTGGTTTCGGAAAATCGTTGAACATATCAAAGGGCGATACTTCCCGTTTTTTTGATAGCCCCCGTAGAAACTTCGAAGGTGACCCTGTCTTATGTGTGTTGGGGTCTTTAAGGTTGGCGCCAGCCGAGAAAGCCCCAGCGGTGTCATCCCCGGTTATAACGACGCAACGAATTTCGTTATCCTCTTCCATTTCATCAAAAAACTGCGCCAGGCCCTCGTAATAGTCTGGACCCCACGCATTTCGAGCCCCAGGCCGGCTTAACGTAATCCAACCAACATTGTTCTTTTTCTCATACAGAACCGGCATATTCGAATTTCCTTCAATTATGTTCCTTTATGAAGGAGGTATTAAGAGCAGGCGTCTTGGCAACGTCACTAGTTTTATTAAATCTCAAAAACCCACTAATAATTGGGCTGTTATTTCGGATGTATCTTCATCAAAACCTTCACATGTTGAAATAAAGATTAATCAGTTCGTTGGCTTGTTACTTCCTCTACGTATTGCCTCGTCCTGTTTCACCCCCTAATTTTCTGCCAAACGCGATTACAGGAGAACGATCAAATGACTACAACTGCCAATGAAAAGAAATTTGGCATCTCGGTGATCCCAGGCGATGGAATCGGAAATGAGGTCGTACCCGAGGGACTTCGCGTACTCGAGGCAGTCGGTAAAAAATACGGCTTTAATTATGGCATTGAGCATTACGACTGGAACTGTGAGACCTATGCCAAGACCGGTCGGATGATGCCCGAGGATGGGCTTGATCAGCTTCGCGACTGCGATTCTATCTTTCTAGGCGCGGTTGGCTTTCCGGGCGTTCCTGATCATATCTCGCTTTGGGGCCTGCTAATTCCGATCCGGCGCGAATTTCAACAATACGTTAATCTGCGCCCGGTGCGCCTGCTGCCCGGCATTACACCCCCGGTTCACGGCTATAATACCGGCGATATCGATATGTATGTAGTCCGTGAAAATAATGAAGGGGAATACTCCAATATTGGCGGGCGTATGTACGAAGGCACCGACATAGAAATGTGCATGCAGGAAAATATTTTCACAAAGCGAGGCTGCGAGCGGATCATGCGTTACGCCTTTGACCTTGCCCAAACGCGGCCACGAAAAAAACTGACCTCGGCCACAAAATCAAATGGCATATCACATACCATGCCCTATTGGGACGAAAAGTTTGCTGATGTTTCAAAAGAGTATCCGGATATAGAGACAGATCAATTCCACATTGACATTCTGACAGCCCATTTTGTGCAACACCCTGATTGGTTCGATGTAGTAGTTGGCTCAAACCTCTTCGGCGATATCCTGTCGGATCTTGGTCCAGCAGTTACTGGCACCATTGCCGTCGCCCCAGGTGCCAATATTAATCCTGAAAAAGATTTTCCCTCCATGTTCGAACCCGTGCACGGATCCGCACCGGACATTGCAGGACAGGGAATTGCTAATCCGATCGGCCAAATTTGGTCAGGTGCGATGATGCTAGAGCATTTAGGTGAACAACAAGCAGCCGATGCAATTGTCAAAGCGATTGAGACCGTGCTCTCTGACAAGAACGCACCGCTGACGCCAGACATGGGCGGCAATGCAACAACCCAAGACTTAGGCAAAGCTATTGCAGATGCGATTTAAGAAGTACGGAGCATAGAAAAAATTATGCATGCGCGATTTTTTGAGGGCTTCAAGGTTGGCGACACATATGAGACCCGAGCAGTTACGTTGACCGAAGGTCAGATGGTCGACTTTTCGATGCAGTACGACCCACAGCCGATACATACGGATCACGAAGCCTCGAAACATGGTATACACGGAAGAATTATCTCAAGTGGATTGCAGACCCTTGGTCTTGCAAACCGGCTTTGGATTGAACTTGGACTGATGGGCGAAAACAATCTTGGAGGTCCAGGCCTCGATAACGTTCGTTGGCCCCGCCCAGTCTTTGCAGGAGATACTTTGCGGACAGTTGTCGAGGTTGTGGCAGCACGGGAGTCCAAATCCAAATTGGACAGAGGTATCGTCACCTTTGGTTTCACAACCTACAATCAAAATGATGAGGTTGTCATGACCTACGAATGCATGGACATGATCCGGCGGGCGCCAAAAAATTGAATAATATTTCCGTCTCCATTCGCGGCATTTTCGCGGCTACGCCAGGTTAGTGCTACACAGATTGAAAGCTAACCGGTTAACAGCTTTTCGATGTGCCCGACAACGGCTAATGCTTCAGCCGCGTCTGACAGTTCATCAAAGACGGGAATGCCTGCATTCAAGGCCCGCTTGCGGTAATCACGTTTCTTGTCATCGATCTCTGTCGAGCCGTCGGAACGAAGTGCTAAAACAAAGTGTGCTTGTCCCGGATATCTCTCGCCAATTGAAACCGCTGCTTGGAAAAGGTTGTCGATCGGGTCAACATCACCACGCCCTACAAAAGCCGCCAGGTTCAAGTGCATAACCACGGCATCGACGGAAGCGGTATCATAGACAATTTCAAGAATCTCGTTTGCAACACGGCCTTCCTCACGCTGTAGTGTGCCAACTGGCGTGTCGATAGGGTTAGCAACGCTGGTGCCGGGTGGCAGCCCCAATGCATCCAATATCGCCCGTGTCTGTGCCGAAAAGGGTGTAATTTGTAATCCACGTTCCGCGAAAAAGTCAGTGGCAAGGACACTCGTCCCACCGCCGTTACCGAAAAGCACTACGCGTTCCGTCGGGCGTGTCGGCCTCAAGGTCAATTGCTGAAGTAACAGCAATGCATTCACGAAGGCATCAACAGTGTCGACCATAGCGCAAGGCGTTTGCGCCATCAAAGCCTTCCATGCCGCCATATTATCCGCGAGCGCACCTGTATGCGACGCCGCTGCCATACGACCAAGTTCCGAACGGCCACCTTTTAGAATTACGACTGGTTTTTGTATCTCAGTATTCCGCAATAAATCGAAGAAACGCCGTCCATCGCCGATATCTTCAAGATAGAAGCCAATGACAGAAGTTTCGGGATCCGCCAAATAAAATTCCAGCATGTCAGCTGGGCCGATATCGGCACAATTGCCAACAGTCAGGAAACCACTGAACCTAAGGCCACGCCATTGGCCGCGTTTAATTATATCTGTCCCAAGGCCACCGCTCTGTGTGACAACCCCGACAGTACCTAATTCCTTTGGTGCATCGACCGGAAAGGTGACTTTACCGCGTGGCGAGTAGAGACCAAGACAATTAGGCCCAATCAACCTACATCCTGCCATCTTCGCTTGGCGCAAAAGGTCTGCTTCAAGGGCGACCCCCTCCTCAACCTCGCGAAATCCACTAGAGATTATCTGTGCGAACTTCACGTTACCCTTAGCATCCCCAATCATATCCGGAATTCGGTCAGCGCGGGTCGCCACGTAAGCATAGTCAATTGGCTTCGGCGTTTGGCCAAGATTGGTATAAGCCCTTAAACCCTCAATTTCATCGGCCTTGGGATGAATTGGATAGATATCGCCCTCATAACCATAGGCCTTAATTCGGCGAATAAACGTATTGGCGATAATGCTGCTGGTCGTCGATGCACCAACAACCGCGATCGTCTTCGGTTCGAATAGGGGTTGAAAACGTTCAACCGGCGGTGTCCGGTCATCGAACCCATCTTCATTCTTAGTTCTCGAATTCGAAGATAAAATAACCCGAGCATCAGCGGCAACGGCACTTTTTGAATTTACAATCAGCGGATTGATATCTAGTTCCTCAATTTCACCGGCATGTGTGTACATCAATCCGTCTATGCCACCGACCTTGAGAAGTGCATCGACAATCGCATCAATTGATACAACCTGACTTCCGCGCGCACCCTCAAGAATAGCTTTGCCCTTCAACTCGCTCAGCATGCCATATGCGTCAGTCTCCATAATCGGGCAGAGGCGAAACGCCACATCCTTCAAGGTTTCTACAAAGACACCACCAAGGCCAACCATAACCATAGGACCGAATTGGTGGTCGTTGAGGCCTCCAATAACAATTTCCTGCCCCGTCGGCGCCATCTCTTCGACGAGAAACCCCTCAACTCTTGCAGCCTTAATAACTGGAACCCCTGACATTTCAACGACCGCATCACTGACAGCAACACTATCTTCAAGGCCAATCTTGACTCCACCAACGTCACTTTTGTGCAAGATATCGGGCGAGACAACCTTCACAACAAAAGGCGGCTTCATATCTTTGATCACCGCGGTTAAGTCTTCGTCTGGTGATACCAACTTGGATTTCGGAACGACGAGACCAAATTGCGTTGCAAGCGCTTTACCTTCGGGCTCATTAAGGGCAAAGCGGCCGTCGGCACGGGCTTTTCTGATCAATTCGCTAATCATTGCTGTTAGTAGCTCGTGGGCCAGGTACGCATCAAATGTTCGCCAATACCGCCATTCTTCCGGGAGCGGTAAACTTCAAGCATTCGAATTAAGTAGTCTCTGGTCTCCTGCGGTTTTACAATATTTTGCAGAGAAAAAATTGTCGCCATATCCCAAACCGCAGAATCCTTTTGGATGTCCGCCAACGCGTCTTCGAACCCCTCTTCTCCAATATCGACGCCATGGACAATACTCGTTGCGAAGTTCGGATCCATAAAACTCACCTCGGCGGTTGGCCAGGCAATCATCTCATCATTGTGCCGCCCGCCACCCATCGCCACATAGGCGCGACCGTATGCTTTACGAACAATCACAGTGATGCTTGGCACGGTGACGAGGCAGGACGAGTTCATGAAGTTCATGATCCATCCCGGGGCACCCTTTCGCTCGGCCTCGGTCCCAACAACAAAGCCGGGTGTATCCATAAACCGGACGATCGGTATGTTAAAGCTGTCACACATAACCTGGAAGTCGATAATCTTGCGGCAGGCTTCCTGCGACAACGCACCGCCACCAAATTGAGGGTTATTGGCAACTATCCCAACGCTCTTCCCGTTAAGGCGTGCCAATCCAACTGTGCCAGCTTTACCAAACCGGGGTTTGAATTCGAAGAAACTGTTTTTGTCGACAACAATTTCAATAATTTTCCGCATGTCGTAGACGGTAGCTTGACGCTCTGGCAAAATCTCAAGGATTTCGCCTTGTGCCTGTGCCGCACCCTCGACCGGGTCATAGTCAGGGGGAAGCAACTCATTATTGGATGGCATGTACGAAAGAAAGCGCTTCAATTCGGCCATTGCCTCTTCATCGGTGTCGACGAAGCGATCAATAAGGCCCGTTTGGTCGGCGTGCAGCCGCCAACCGCCAAGTTCTTCCAAATCAACTTTTTCACCAATCGCCATCGAAACCAAACGCGGGCTCGAAACTGACATTATCGAGCCTTTCTTCATCACTGCGAAATCGGAACAGCAACAAAGCCACGCA
The DNA here is from genome assembly GCA_002724555.1 of Rickettsiales bacterium. GTDB lineage: Bacteria > Pseudomonadota > Alphaproteobacteria > UBA8366 > UBA8366 > UBA6544. Next base: position 29,552 of record PBOZ01000103.1, on the reverse strand, counting down.
GAAGAGCCAAACGCAGTATCAAGTGCAGCCGACGCCCACGGAGTATCGCGCATACGACGGAATTGTGTTGTGTCGTTGCCAAGCAAATTCCCCATGCCACGCGATCCCATGGCGTCTGGCAACCTTGCACCAGTCGATTCACCTACATGAACGAACGGAAATCCTTTCTGCGTTGCGACTGTACGGATATGCCCCATCTTTTTTGAATTTGTGGCACTCGTGGATGCACCCTTTACCGTGAAGTCATTAACGCAAAGCCCGATGTCCCGTCCGTCGACCCTTGCAAAGCCAACAATCTTTCCATCGCGTGGTGTCCGCTCTTCATCTGACTTTATAACGCTGGACGCGCCCAACAATCCTGTCTCAATGAAACTGTCTGGGTCGACCAATGCCTCCATACGCTCCCAGGCATTCAGTTGTCCACGCGCTTTTCTCTTCTCAAGTTTTTCTTGTCCGCCCATCCCTGCGGCCTTTTCGCGGCGGCGGTCCAGTTCCTTAAGTATGTTCTCATGCGCCATGGCGCTTTTCCCCTATTCGCGTTTTGTTTCGTATTTTTTAAAGAAGACAGGAGAGCCAGTCGATGGCGAGGTCGGCGACCTGGTTGGAGTTTCGGTCCATCATCAGCATGTGACTATTACCCAATATGCCTTGTTTCGGCAGATGGACTAACCTTGCCTCCGCGCCGGCACTCGTCAAGCCATCCACAGAATTTTGTGTGCGTTCCATTAAATTAATCCAGAACGGATTAGCTTCGATAAAATCCCCCATTATGAAAAGCCAGTGTTGTTCTCCCGGCTCTAATGCGTTGGCAGGGTCTGGGAAGCCAGACGGTTCAAGCGCTACAACATGACGGACGAGATCTGGACGCGTCGCAATTGTTTCCAGCGTCAGATCACCACCCTGACTGTGACAAATGACAGCGCATGGCCCTATACGCTCTAATGCGGAAAGCACACCGCGTCGCATAATATCAGTCGTCGTGGTCCATCGAGGAACGAATTGTCTTGCAAAACTTTCTAGCGCTTCAACTGGAAATTGAGACCCTTCAAAAGTCTGACCAGAAGCAAAATTATCGAGCGTTCCAAAACGAAAAAGAACCCATGCCTGTTGTTCGGAACGCATCACGGGATTGCCTTCCCATTCACCCGGTAAGGCACACCACCCAGAGCGACCTCGTTCGACATTGTCGATAACGTAGGTCGCAAACCCTGCCTCCAGGAAGCGTTGCAACCAACCGGAACGTCCATCCGGGGTCGTTTCCCAATTAGCACCGGTCATACCACCGCCATGCACTAGGAGCACCGGAAGTTCAAATTTTCGATCCGCCGGAATAAAGTACTGAACATAGGCTTGCTCGATATGATAATCGCCGTTTGGGTCATTTTCAAAAATCGTTGCACCCGTGAAATGCAGCTTTTCAGGCGGTTTACCGCTGATCAAAACCCGCCTACCACCTACATGGAAGCTTCCAAAATCCGCGAGTGATATCATTTTTACATGCTCTCCTTTCGTACAAATGACCGTTGCGACGCATCGTCTTTTGGGTAATCTAATTCCAGACTGAAGTTCGTCTAAAAGGAAACTACCATGGCTGCCATTTTAACCCCGAAACAGATTGAACAATACAACACAGAAGGCTATGTGACGCCTATTCCGATCATGGATGCAGCTGAGGCGCAGGTTTTACGGGCCAATTTAGAAGCGGCAGAGGCGGCACGGGGAGGCAAGCTTGAACCTTCACAGCGCAGTAAGGCGCATTTACTGTTTAAGTGGCTTGACGACCTTATCAGAGACGCACGTATCTTAGGGCCAATCGAGCAGCTAATCGGTCCAAACATTTTATGTTGGAATACGCTCTTCTGGATCAAGGAGGCACAGAGCCCAAGTTTCGTCTCTTGGCATCAAGATACGAAATACTGGGGCCTCTCAAGTGACAAAGTTATTACCGCATGGCTCGCGCTCTCTCCAGCCTCGCTTGATGCTGGCTGTATGCGGGTTATGCCGCGCACCCATATTGGGGACGTCCTACCGCATGACGACCAATACCACAAAGACAATTTGCTCACGCGAGGACAACAAATCACCGAGGGTATAGATGATGATCGGGCAATAGCTATGCCACTTCAGGTCGGTGAAATGTCGGTGCACAATTATCGCCTGGCGCATGCCTCAGGTCCGAACAATACGGACGACCGTCGAATTGGTGTATCGATGCATTTCATGCCAACGGAGACCGGACAAATCGTCAGCGATTGGGACAGCGCCGCCCTGGTTCGAGGCGAAGACACACACGGCAATTTTATTCATACACCAATACCATCAGGTGATTTTGACGCAGCCGCCATCGCGTTTCACGCGAAAGCTTCTCAAGCACTTAACAAAATTGTTTATGCCGGCGCCGAAGAGAACACTGCGAAGTTGTAGGTTAACCTGTGAGAGCCCTTATTAAGGGATTAATACTCGCCTGAGATTCTAATGAGAGAACCAAGTCCACAACTGTAGTGGCATTCACCCGACCGATGACAGGTTCCGCCAGTGAATGAAACTTCTCAGTAAGTTTAGCCTCTTGTATTAAAAGGTCACTTTCGGGAATGGCAACATCGAAATCTTCGTGAAGTACAGTGCCATCCGTCAAATGGACCGTCACCCCAGCACCCCGATAGCCATATCGATCGTCAATTACTGAAGCCACCTTATCTCGGATAGCAACGAGGTCCGGCCTTGCTGCATACTCCTCGCTGTATACGTGGAGTGCACTCGTCGGCTCACCCGAAAGCGCCAACGCCACTGTCATCCGCAAACTAAACTTAATACCAAGCCCATCCCTAGGCGCCGGAATATCGCACATATGCGTAATTCGTGTGTGGACACGAATTTCGACTTTCACAATATTTTCGATAGCGAAGTTTTGGTTTTCACGGATGAGGCGAGCACATTCGATCGCAGAATGAGTGCCGTAGCAGGCCGCATGATATTTAAAAAGAATATCCTCACAAAAGAACCTCTCGCCCATACCTTCTAGCGCGGCATCTATATCGAAGCGAAGACCGTGTGTCGTTGCAAATCCGCGCTCGTGTTCGAGAATATCCACCGCGCCCGTGAAACCGCGCATAGCCCATTCGGCCGCCCGCAAACCACTCTCCGCAGCCATGCCCGCATGCAGTGGTTTGCACATTGTGCCAAACGATGCCATCACCCCCGATGCCTGCGTACCAGCAACGCCAAAAGCATGTGTCGTGGCCTCCGGATTGAGGTCCAGGAGTGACGCTGCCGCTGCTGCTCCCCCAAATACACCAACTGTCGATGTCTGGTGCCAACCATGGTCACGTGCGTCGCCAATTAAACTGCCGATCCGCGCTTCCGTCTCGATCCCTGCCACTAGGCCAGTAAGTAAATCAAAGCCGGACTTACCATCTCGCTCCGCTAACGCTAAGGCTACAGGCGCAACCGGCACACTCGGATGCCCGCCAACGCTGGGGTGTACATCGTCATAATCGAGCGCGTGCCCAGCTGCACCATTAATTAAGGCGGCCTGACTAACGCTTCCCCTGACGCCAATTCCGAGCAGTGTCGCCTGGTCGCCGAGCCCTTCGGCAGCCGCTTCATCCTGTAGAATGGTGACCAGCGACTCTTGCGAACCTGCAAGAGCAACACCGATCCAATCGAGAAGAGCATGTTTACCCACAACCTGGGCTTTTTCGGAAATGGCATCGTAAGAAAGCCCGCTCGCATACGTGGCTAACTGACGGGTGGCATCGGTTTGCTTGTCAGAAAAACTGAACGCTTGGCTCATTGTCAGCTACAATCCAGTTTTCGATCTCAAATTTTTTTATAATTTATGATTAGAAGCATAATTAATATATAATACCCTCACTAATACTGGTAAACATCTCCAGGCATACTCGAAACACCCGGGACAATTTTCTCGACGCCATACTATTAGGCAAAAACGCACCAACAAACGTGTTGACGACAACGCAGGGCAGGCCGGCCAAGCTAAAATTACTCTCCCATTTGCCAATTAGTGACCGCTCAACCACTCGAACTTTTTGACAATGCACGCTTCACGTCCTGGACACTTGCCACACCGCCGCCTGCGGAGTGGATCTGCTTCACCGCCTGTTCGACCCACCAAATATTATCACGTTCAGAAAGAGCCGGTGCATCTTCGAGCCCAACGCGAACGTGGCCGCCACGCTCAACGGTCATACCGATTAATGGTTGGATGTCGACCATCAAGCCAGAAACCATCCAAGGGACGTTTGGCGCTATGTCTTTCAGAAGTCTAAGATACGCTTCGAGACCGTATTCCTTCGGGGGAAAACTGAATGCATAACCTTCGGAGAACATCAAACGGTAAATTGGCGTCGGCAGGATCGGGAAGCGTTCTGCCATGGCCGCACCGAGGCGTGCGAACCCCGGCTCGTAGATCGCGTAGCTCGGATGTAAACCAAATCGCTCACAAAGCGACAGTCCATAACGCAGATGGTTCACTGGATTTAAATAGACGAAACCATCACGGTCACGCGCGATCTCTTTAAAGGGTGCAAAATTTACTGAACCTGGGTCGACAACTGAAAGCCAATCAAGAAGCCCCCGCTCTATTAGTCCCTCGACCGCCGCATGACGTTCCTTCACATGATTGTTCGTTGGTGCTTCGTCGGCACCGATCATCGGCAATGTACCATACACAATAGCATCGACTTTGGCACGAATACCCTCAATCACTTCCGCATAAAGCTCTACAGTATCGCTTTGCTTTTCAGTTTTGGGATCGTAAGCATGAAAATGAATAATTGAGGCACCAGCCTCTGCGCAGGCGATGCCCTCTTCAACAAGCTGAGCAGGGGTAATAGGCATGAGATGCTGGTGTGCATGCCCTCCACCTCCATTCAATGCCACTTCAAGCCATGTATTTTGGGCCATTTACTATTTGCTTTCATATTCTGACGAGCTCGGCAACAGCTTGATCAAGTAGACCTCACCTTATGCCTGTCGGCGGGGCAGCATATCAATCAATGGTTTGTTATCGATCGTATTAAGTAATGGAGATTGAAGTGTAAGTCGAACGCTCGATTTGTATTTTATAGACGACGGTTTCCAACAACGGAAGGTGGCATCATCAAATGAGTGCGGCGCACGACACAGCTAATAACTTCGTCTCTAATGGTATGACATCAGAACGGGCACCCGGGCCAATTGGGGGACCAGGTGCCTGGCGTGGTCTGGACATGGCAAAACGCGAGGATGAATGGACCTACACGCTTGCTGAAACAGAAGTGCAAGAACTCGAAGAAGCCATGCGTCGCACTCAGAAAATAGAATTTCTTGAAATCAACAAATCAAATTTTAAATTGCCTTCGCTTGGTGGCGCCTTAGAAGATATAAAGCACGAACTACTTGAAGGCCGTGGGTTCGTGCTTATCCGCGGCGTGCCAGTCTCCAATTATACGCTTGAGGAGTCCGCGCGGGTATATTGGGGCATTGGCATGCACCTCGGCAGGCCACGCTCACAGAATGCGAAAGGTCACCTTCTGGGTCACGTCCGCAATTTAGGTGACCACCTTGATCCATTTGGAAACCCGGCAAAAGCACGCATTTATCAAACACGTGACAGACAGCTTTTCCATTCAGATTCGAGCGATTTCGTTGGCCTGCTCTGTCTTCAAAAGTCTAAATCCGGTGGGGAGAGCAGAATCGCTAGTTCGATTGCGATCCATGATGAGATGTATCATCGGGACCGGATACTTTGGGAAGAGATGTACAAGCCGTTCTGGCGCGACCGACGGGGCGAGGTGCCACCAGGTAAGATTGATTACTACCCTATGGCGGTATTCCATTATTATATGGGGAAACTGTCTACGATTTATGCACGCGACTATATTGAATCCTGCTCGCGGTTTGATGAATTACCAAAATTGTCGGGAAATCAGATAGCTGCATTGAATATGTTCGACGATATATCTGAGAACCTTGATTTTCAGCTGAATATGACCTTCGAACCAGGCGACATTCAATTCCTTCACAACCATCAAATTTTGCACGCACGTGCAGGTTTTGAGGATTGGCCTGAAGTCGAACGACGACGTCATTTGCTGCGGCTCTGGCTCTGTCCGGAGAATGGGCGACCGCTACCCGAGAGTATGCTGGAGCGTTACCTGAAGATCGACATTGGCGACCGCGGCGGCATCATTGGTGGCAATACGGAACTGAATGTCCCGTTGGAGCCTTTTTAATAAACCGCCGAGTAAAATGTCAGATACAGCGATCTATAGACCCCTTCCCGCAAAACGCCGGACAGGCCCTTGCTGTTAGACGAACCGTTGCCGCAACTCCCACAATCAACCAATAACATCGATCTGGAGCCGTCTCAAATTAGGCTCCCCAAATTCTACTCACAACACTCATGACCAATACGACAAAAGCATGAAACGTCGATAGTATCGTCAGCAATTCTTTGAGCCTTCTCCAGTTCCGGTTGGATCGCGTCCAAGGTTTCTTGATCGTCCAATTTTTCGCAGCACTCTGCATAGCCAACCAGACCCCAAATATTATTCCGATGTTGCGACGGCCGTACGAGTGTATCGTCCAAACCTAAATCCGCGCGGTAGACGCTAGCGGCCTCTTCGACATGACCTTGCTCAAGGAGCAGTGCACCTAATGCGTGGCGCGGTGGCATCATCCAAGACCAAGGTTCCGAGTAGTTCAGATTGTCATAAAGTTTCACAGCTGTGCGTAAATTTCTAAAGGCGGAGTCGTATTTACCAAGCCGGTAATCCAACTCCCCCGCCAGCATTGGCCCGGCTACAGCTAAGATGTCTCTAGTGTCATTCTGAAACACGATGCGATCCTTTGGAAGATTACTCACCGCTTCCCGCAACAGCCGTTGTTGGGCCATAGCGTCATCGATGTTTCCCAGAACTGCGTGGGCAATTCCTTTGGCATATTGCCAGACTGCATGGGTTACGCAGAACAATTCCGGGTCCTGCGGCAACGGCTCATCCAAGATCTCTTGCCATTTCCCAAACCGGATCAAGACGTGCGCCTTCATACCATAAAAAGCTTCGAGGTAATTTACTAAAAAGGGATGATCGGAGAGCAGATACTCTGGGCGAACAATCGCCTCCATCTGCCGCGCGGCGCGGATCGCATGTTCATACTGTCCGGAAAAAAACGCACCATACATCTGGAAATGAATGTTGTGCAGAAGGTAGACATAATAAATACCGAGTTCGCCGTCGTATTCGAGATACTTTTCGTCAGCCTCCGCAGCCTCGATGTTAGAAGTAATTGTTTTCTCGTATTCACCGCACAATACATAAATGTGCGATGGCATATGGATAAGGTGTCCCGAACCAGGCACCAGCGGCCGCAGTTTGTCCGAGGCCTCGAGCGCACGTTCTGGCTCCGGTGACATTTCCATAATATGGATATAAAAATGCAGCAGTCCCGCATGCGGCGCATCTTTGTCCTGCTCAATACGCGCCAATGCTGTCTCAATGATATTAATAGCCTCCAGCGTATCCGTCCCTTCTGCAGGGACACGGTTCTGTAAATCCCAGAGCTTCCACGGTGTTCGCACCATTAGAGCTTCAGCCGTTAAGGCACAAACATCGTAATCATTAGAAAATTCATGATAAACATCACGCATAGCATCCGCATAATCATCGTCCCATTGGGATAAAATTTCGAGTTCATCAATATTATTCGCCTGAAATCTCCGTATGAGAGCACCGCACAAGGCCCTTTCGACGGCGTCTACATCACCGCTTACTGAGAGGTCGGCAGCCTTTCGGGCATTTTCGTAGGCAGTAGAAATCGCGAGCGGCCTCCCAGAAGGTGACATTTTTTCCCAAGGGATATTGTAATAAGGACCGGTCGCATAGGCGATACCCCAATAACCCATGGGACAATCGGGATCGAGTTCTATCACCTTCTCGAAACACCTGATAGCTTCCTTATGATGGAAAGCGTAGCACCAATTAAGCCCACGATTGAACCAAGTTTGAGCCTCATCCGAACACGTTGAAATATTCCGCGCATAAGGGCCCAGTGAGAAATATTCATCCATCACGTCATCTCCTGTTAGAACGGCCCAGCAAAACGAAAAAAATTCAAAACAATTTTAATTATGCAGAAACTACAATACTATTGCATTAAACAAATTGCCTTAGATTTCTTGAGTAATTTTTATCATTAGATCCGGACTAGCGGTATGCCAAACGGCATCACAGGTTTCGACATACCCCGCACTGACCCCGATGTTTCAACACAAATGTTACCGATCCACGATTGTGGCGACGGCTTACACCCAAGCGCCCTCGGCTATCTCTATATGGACAATATGACCAATTTATCTTTACTTGATTGAGCCCGGTCTACTTCCGATTGACATGACGTCAGTGGAACATGAGTTCTTTGTATCCACCGGCTGCAACCCTCTCTGCGATTTCGCGGTAACGCACGGCACCTCCGTAATATCCAAGTACACGTATGCTTTGCCGTCCCGGGACATTCGAATTTACACCGGTCTGCCAGCTTGGGATTTTGCCAGCGAGACGCCCTTCATTTACTTCGATGACTTGAGCCAACCATTTCGCTGCCTCCCCTGGGCGAGCCTCAACGCGGCTATAGCCTTGATCCCGCATATGGCGGACCAGGGCAATATTGAAATCCACAATCTTCTCAATATGACGTGGAATATTGCCACGCGAGGTGTGCGGCCCCAATACCATTAGCAAGTTAGGGAAGCCGTCATTAAGCACACCCAGGAAGGTTTTCGGCAATTCATCCTTCCATTCGTCTTTGAGCCGCCGTCCCCCTGGCCCACGAAAGTCGATACGGTCGTAGCCGCCAGTCACTCCGTCAAATCCGGTAGCATACACCAGAATATCAAGGTCGTGCTGCTCATCAGCAGTTCGCACACCATTTGCATTAATCCGTTCAATCGGCTTTTCCAGCACGTCGACGAGACGCACATTTGGTCGGTTATAAGCTTCGAAATAGCCACTTTCGAGCGGCAGGCGACGCAGGCCAAAGCCGTGATTCTTCGGGATCAATTTCTCCGCAACCGCCGGATCGTTGACACGTTCCTTGATTTTGCGAGACATATATTCAGTAGCGAGTGCATTGGCGCGCTCATCGGTCAAGACGTCCCGGTAATTGCCGATCCAGATACCAAAACCAGGTTCCGAATACAGTTTTTCCCAAAATTCTTCCCGCTCTTCTGGTGTCATGTCCAGTGCACTACGGGGATCAGGAGTATGAATAAAGCAGCCGACTGTCTCCCAGCACCGCGCATAGATTTCGTGGTAGCGAGATTTAATTTCCTTTTGTTCCTTCGAAGTAATCTTCGAATTATGAAGCGGAGCGGCCCAATTAGGATGCCGCTGAAATACGCTTAGATGTCCAGCTGTCTTGGCAATTTCTGGGATCGCTTGGATCGCAGTCGCACCCGTACCAATGACACCCACCCGCTTACCGGCGAATGAAACCGGTTCGTGGGGCCAACGTGCGGTGTGAAATGCTAGACCCTTGAATTCGTCTCGTCCCGGAATGTTTGGCAGAGTGGGCTCGGAGAGAACCCCAAGACCCGTGATTAACAGCGTCGCCCGCGCTTGACTTCCGTCTTCGAAAGTCACTGTCCAATGATTGCCCTCATCGTCGAATTTCGCAGCGGTAACCCGCGCATTAAAAGTCATGTCACGGCGCAAGTCGAATTTTTTCGCAACAAAATTTAAGTATTCGAGTGTATCTGGTTGTGGCGAGAAATGCTCTTTCCATTCCCATTCCTGCAATAATTCTTCATCGAAAAAGTATCCGTAGGACCAGCTTTCAGAATCAAACCTTGCGCCTGGATATCGGCACCAATACCAGGTCCCGCCAACATCGGCACCAGCTTCGAATACGCGAAAATGCATTCCAAGCTCCCGCAAGCGATAGGTCAGATACATACCGGATATACCGCCGCCAATAACAATGACTTCGTAAGTTGGAATTTTCTCTTTCATTTTAGAGCGACGTACGTGATCCAAAAAACTCTAGACCTCTGCCTCCACTGGCCGGCTGTAAACATCTTTTACGGTTAGTTTGTTGTTTCGAAAGCTGTAGCGCTCCACGCCTACCTTAGCAAATGCCTCACCGGTTGCGACCTCAGTGCCCGTCATCCGGTATGTCATGAAGGTCGCATCCGGCGCATGATGAAAAACAATATCATCAAACCGCACGTTCTCGAATTTGCCGCGGCGCTGCTCAAAAAAATTGCCAATCTTTTCGCGGCTATCGAGCACATGAACCTTGTCTCCATCATCGACGGTCCAATTGAAGTCAGGTGTCACCACTTCGTACATAAGATCAAGATCCTGCTTAAAAAAAGCGCGACCAAATTTCTTAAAAATAGCGTCACGTTCCTCACTGTTGGGTACCATGATCGCTCTCCTCAGTTCAGCATGAATTCCGTCTCAAGAATTAGTCTGTAGAGACGTGGGGGCAATACGGATTCAGAACGAAGAATACCTTATAACGTTGCTCGATCTAAAAAACCGCGCATCAGCCCGGTCACCCGAGTGGCATCCAGAACAGGCATCATGTGTTGTTGGCGGTCAAGAATATGCAGTTCAGAATTGGGAATTGCATGCGCCATGGCTTGTGACATGTGGGGTGTTGACCCGGCATCACCATCGCCTGTCATAATAAGGGTCGGACAGGAAATTTCACCCAGTGAACCAGCCACCTGATCATCGGATGTGGCGAAGACCCAATGCGCCTTGCATTTGGCGGAAAAATCACCGTCCTCCATCCAACCACAGATTTCGTCAATCATATCGCCGTGTTTCGCTACTTCATCTTCGCGGAACCAGCGGGCTCGCGCACCATCAATGGTCGCCTTAACACCTTCCGCAACCATCATCTTCGATCGCTCACGCACTATCGCTGCTTCATCCCGGGTGCGGTCATACACGGCATTGAGGATTATTAGACCGGCAAGATCAGAATGTCGTGTGGCACCGAAGGCTTGAGTGATCAGACCCCCCATCGAAAAACCACCAAGAACTGGGCGCGCGCCTGCGCAGAATTCCGCGATCACCTCTTCGACCTGACCAGTAAAATCTGCGAGTGTGCGCTTGCCAGGTGGGTTTGGAGCATCACCATGCCCCAACATATCGAGGCAGATCACACGATAGCTGTCTGAGAGCGTCGCCACCTGATGGGCCCACATCCGATGGTCCATCAACACGCCATGGACGAGGATTACGGGTGGCCCCTCCCCATTGATCCAGATCGGTGTGCCGTTTGCAGTTTTAGTAATATCAGCCATGAAAGCCCTCTTGAAATTCCGTTATTCTTGGAAACATAGAACGATTTGGCGCATGTAGGGATTGCACGTTCCGGGCTCCCGCGTTAAGTCCGCATCATGGCACGATTGCTCCCCATAACAAACGCCTCGATCAAAGAGGCGGCGGAACTGCTTCGCAGAGGCGAACTCGTTTCCTTGCCCACTGAGACGGTTTATGGGCTGGGCGCGAATGCCCTAGACGATACGGCGGTTGCTAAAATTTTTAAAGCCAAAAACCGGCCAAGTTTCAACCCGTTGATCGTTCATGTCCCAGACATATCGACAGCCAAACGTTACGCCACATTTAATGATCTCGCGGAACGGGTGGCCGATGCTCTTTGGCCAGGACCGCTGAGTATCGTGCTACCTCGGACTAGTGACTGTGTGCTTTCCAAATTGGTAAGTGCCGGGCACAAGACAGTCGCAATGCGCGTACCTGCTTTGCCGCAAGCTCGGCGGCTTTTTGAGTTATCAAATTTGCCTATCGCGGCACCTAGTGCCAACAAATCAAATCGTCTGAGCCCAACCGAAGCGCAACATGTAGTCAACAACTTTGGTGACGAAGTGGCATTAGTCTTGGATGGCGGCCCGTGCACCGTTGGGCTTGAGTCTACGGTCCTAGATCTTTCCACTACCATGCCCACGCTGCTTCGAACTGGGGGTACAAGCATAGATACCTTGGAAGACGTGATCGGTCACGCAGTGACCTATGCCGGAACTGACGACCACAGTCCGAAATCGCCCGGTATGCTGTCGCGCCATTACGCCCCGCAAACGCCCCTTCGCATGAACGCTAAACGCGTAGAAGATGGTGAGGTACTATTGGGCTTCGGTCTCATCGATGGCAAGCGAAACCTCAGTCCCTCTGGGGACCTGACGGAAGCCGCCGCAAACCTCTTCCGTTTTCTTCACGAATTGGACGCTTTGAATTGCACCGGCATCGCAGTCGCCCCGATCCCTGATGAGGGGCTTGGCGATGCCATCAATGACCGCCTTAGGCGGGCAACACAGCCTTCGAAAAATTAATTTGGAAGTAAAAACCTGCGAAGTACCTAATCTGGTCTTGGTAAAGAATGAGCCTATGGAAAGACACGGATGAACATGGATTAATGATCGCTGGTATAAATGATTTGCTCCTTCACACCCGTGTCGTAATCAATGCCTTCAGCAGTCAGAATTGTTCTTAATGGAAACACCCCGGAATGCATCAGCCCTTTACGCTCCAGTGCGGCCCAAACGCCGCGGTTGAAGAGTCCCGTTGCATCCCTGGTCATTACGACGCCTTTGGCAACGTGGAAATGATCGCCATGAGGACGTGGAATTTGTGAGAGTTGAAACTCGCCATCGTTCTCACCTGGACTGGCAATATCGGTCTCCGCGAAACCTTGGAGGATCGCAAGAGTTTTCAGTTGCAACTTATTCAACTTCTTCGGGTTACGTTTCGGCGCCATAGGTACCTCAAGTTACTGCGGGGCTCTCCACCGGGTCTGGCGTGACCGCTTAGTGCTCTATATAGAAATGATTAAAGTCTTCAAGGAATTACAAACGGAATTTACGGAAAGGGCACCCACATGCGTCTCATTGTGCACGGTCAACAGGCTTTTGGACAGGCAGTCCTAGAAAAACTAATCGAGCGCGACGAAGAGATCGTCGGCGTCTATGTTGCGCCTGACAAGGGTAAACCCGACCCATTGAAGGTCGCAGCTGAGCAAGCTGGTCTTCCGGTTTTCCAACCTACGGGTTACAAAGATCCGGTAGTCTGGGACCAGATGAAATCGCTTTCGCCAGATCTCTGTGTCATGGCATTCGTCACTCTATTCGTGCCAGAAGAGGCCCTCTATCTCCCAACCCACGATACAATCCAGTACCACCCGTCTCTCCTCCCACTTCACCGGGGACCGAGCGCAATTAATTGGCCGATCATTATGGGGCGTCAGGAGACTGGACTCAGTATTTTTTGGCCGGATAATGGTCTGGATGAGGGTCCAATACTGCTGCAGAAGAAATGTACTATCGGAGAAAACGATACCCTCGGGACAATTTATTTTGATAAGTTATTTCCCATGGGCGTGGAAGCCATGATGGAAAGCGTCGATTTGGTTAAACAAGGCAACGCCCCACGCATCGAACAAGACCATAGCCAAAAAACCTACGAAAGTTGGTGTCGTAAGGCCGATGTGGAAATCGATTTCACAAAGCCAATTCTAGACGTCCATAATATGATCCGCGGTGCCGACCCCGTACCTGGGGCCTGGACTACCTATGGTGGAACAGAAATTCAATTATACGGCTCGACCAAGGCAGAAAGCGCATCCGGCGCACCCGGCGAAATAATTGATATTTCCAGCGACGGAATAATTATCGCTTGCGGCAACGGGGCAGTAAACGTTACGCGCGTTCGGGGGACGGAAGGTAAAGTTGCCGCCAGCGAATTTGCGACGAGTGCGGAGCTTTCAGCTGGCGCCAAACTCGGCTAAGCCAACCGTTTTTAGTCTTGGACTTGAACTCCCTGAAAAGTCCAAACACCTCAATGAAGCGTATCTCTTAGCGGCGCTCACACTGTTACTAGTAGGCTTCACAGGGCAAAATGCGTTGTCCAAAGGGCGAGAGCTCCTTAAACTGTTCGAAACTATGCGAAAGAGAAAATTTTATGCCCGATCAGCTTTTCCGCGGCGTATTGGCTCCAGTTCTAACACCATTCACAGCCGATTTGAGCCCAGATGTACCTCGATTTACGGCCTTTTGCCGGTGGCTATTAGCGCAAGGCGCGGACGGCCTCGCCGTATTCGGCACGACCAGCGAAGCAAATTCCCAATCGGCTGACCAACGGATGTCTCTGCTTGATTCATTGATCGAAACAGGCGTACCCAGCGAAAAACTGATGCCTGGTACCGGTGCCTGCTCGATCGATGAGGCAGTTCGCCTTAATAAACACGCAGTCGGACACGGCTGTGGTGGCGTTTTGATGCTGCCTCCGTTTTACTACAAAGGCGTCTCTGACGACGGTCTCTTTGCTTTCTTTTCAGAAATCGTCCAGCAGGTAGGCAGCGATGAGCTGAAGATTTATCTTTATCACATCCCACCACAAACTGGGACGCCATTTAGCCTCGATCTTATTGGACGTCTCATCAAGGAATATCCTGATACGGTCGTCGGTTTGAAGGATAGCGGTGGCGATTGGTCTAACACAAAAGCGATCCTTGAAAATTTTCCCGGCTTTGGCACCTTTGCCGGATCAGAAGTCTTCCTGCTTGATACGCTGCGGGGCGGCGGTGTTGGGTGTATTACGGCGACCGGCAATGTTAATCCAATCGGCATCCGCAAGGTTTATAAAAATTGGGAAACACCGGAAGCCGATACTCTTCAAGCAGCCATTACAAAGACGCGTCAAATCATCCAATCGCGCACCTTGGTACCGGCCCTCAAAGCAATCATCAGCCATTATCACAACGATCCGGATTGGGGTAGATTACTGCCCCCAATGAATTCACTTACGAAGGAAGAAATTAATAGCTTGATTGCGGATCTAGAAGCTGACGAAGGTTTCTCGATAGCACCTTCAACCCTGGAGAACGCAGCGGAGTAAACCGCCCGCTGTAACTTGATAGGCGCAGCACTATGGATGCTATGACTTCTGGTCTGAAAATTAATCTATTGTAAAGCATCGGCGGATACGCCTACTCCGCCGTTTTTTTAAACCCGGATGATACCCATTTGACAACAAAACAACCCGCAAAAAAAATTACGATTGCTAAAAAGAGTATGATAGCCCCACTAAGACCTGGCTGAACAGAGAGCCACTCTACCCAATAGAGAAAGACTGGCACCTCTTCTTTAATTTTAAAACTGAGAATACATACAACAGCAAGGCAACCAGTCACTCCCAAAAGTCGTACCCAACCGGTTCTCATCGTTTGCGGTGGTCCCATTTTTCGTTTGGCCTTTTCGGATGTGCATACGGATGCCTATACGGCCGGGAAATATATTCGATTTTAGACAATTGTATTCGGTAAGCTCTATCTAATTTGACTAATGCGTCCTCAACTTCATAATTCACTTTAAGGTCTGCTTCGAATTCCTTGGGCATCTTCGGTGGATTGCCACGATACCAGCGCACGGTTTCCGCGAGGCCTTCTATCGGGGCTACGACGTCGGCATAACCGACGTCTGCGCGAATGGCATGGGTGTCGAATAATTGATGGTGCATTTCCATGCGACCGATCAACAGCTCCCGCGCCGGATAGGCATAGTCGCCCGGAATGCCGATAATCTCGAGTTTTGCGTCCATTGCGTCGGCAATCACCTCCACCCACTGGCCGAGCGTGAACTGATGGGTATCCGCCACATTGTAGATCTTCCCGCCGGATGCCCCCGTATCGTCTACGGCTAACAGTACCGCATGCGCCATATTCACAGCGTAGCCGCGCGAGAACATGATATGGCCGTCGTCAGGGAGAACGATATTCTTGCGACCATCCAAAATCCGGCGCATGACACGCCATTCCATTGGTACCAACTGGCGCGGCCCGTAGATCAGCGGATAGCGCAAATGCGTGGCCGAGTAATCCCCGGCCTTGTGGTGTTCCATCACGGTACGTTCGCTGATCCGGGCCAAATAACCAAAGCGGAATTCTGCCTCGGTCGCCACCTGCGGCGCATCTTCCGGAAGCGGAACTTGTAAGCCCCGGGGAAACAATCGATCCGGTTGCCGCGTGCCCCGATAACCCGGCGAACCGCCGACCGTGATCAAACGATCAGTGCGTTCCGCCACAACCTCTGCCACGTAACGAATTCGTCCGTAAGTGGCGACGATCAAATCAAATCGTCGGTCGCCCAGCGCTTCCGACAATGTCTCCTTAAAATGCGGGTCACCGATAATACGCTCGGCATGCGCGGGTATGAGATCACTATCATGCGTCCCGCGATGAAGAATTGAGGTTTTGTAGCCTCGATCGATTAGACCGTTGACAATGTGCGGGCCGGTTGGACCGGTACCGCCGATGACGAGTGCTTTTTGGGACATATCGGTTACCCCATTATACCCCCAGCATCACCTTTCTCTTGGCTCGTGAAAATCGAACCGTAGCCTATTTTACTCCAGTCGGGCGGGACAGGACATGGACGTGGATCCATGTGCGGATAGGCGGCTTGCTCACCGCGAACAATATCGCCTGATATCGCCGTCAACGTCGGATGATAGGTCCAAGCAAACGCATCAGCCGATGTATAAACATATAACAGGATAGGCCGCACCTTATTCGTCTGGTTCGCTTTCGAGCCATGAAGCGTCCGGCAGTTCAGTGCCAAGACCGTCCCTTCGGGCCCGGTCGGCCCGGCCATACTATCCGTATCCTGCATTGACATATCCTTGTCGGACACGGCGCCAACCCAATTCCCATCCTCGTCGTAATGCCTAAACAGGTCGCCCTTGTGGCTGCCTGGGATCACCGTTAGTGGCCCCTGCGCCTCCTCACAGCCATCCAAATAGAAGCCAAGCGTAACCGGACTGTAATTTGTGTGTGGCCAAAAGCAGATATCTTGATGCCATTTCACAATCTCGCCACCACCCGGGTATTTGTAATTGATCTTACAGCTATGAAACTTAACATCGGGTCCAACCAAATCCGCGGCTATATCCACAAGCGGCGACTCCAACGCGAACTTTCGGAAAACCGGATGGTGATCGACCGGGCGCTTAATCCGTCGGACATGAGGTGTGTCAGACGAATGATTTGGCCCCAGATCGAATTCCTCTCCGGATTTGGTTTCTTCCCGACTCGCGTCAATCCGCTCATTCGATGCTATTTGCACTGCTTCGATCCATTCGCGCGGAATCAATCCTTCCAAGGCCACATAACCGTTCTCGAAATAAAATTCGCGCTGCAACCGCGAGAGTAAGTGGCCTTCGTGTTTGAGAATATTTTCAGGAGTCATTAGGACGCCTTCGCGATTGTTTCCTTGCGCTGCGAGGCAAAGATGCTGCCATAACCCTCCTTATCCCAATTTGGCGGCACTTCATGGGCGTATGGTTCCATGTGGACACGCTGCGCCGCCTCGCCGCGCACAATATCTCCCGATTTCGAACAAGGCGTGGGATTGGGCATCCAAGTGAAGGCGTCGGCGGAGCTGTAAACATACAGCAGTAACGGCCGCACACGGTCCGTCTTGTTGTCCATCGAACCATGAATGGTCCTACAGTTGATGGCGATGATGGTCCCCGCCTTTCCCGTTAGATTGACCGCATTCTGCGGTTTCGCCTTCAACAGGTCATCCTTCGATAACGAGCCGCTCCATGTGCGATCCGGATGGAAATGCGAATAAAGTTCACCCTTATGACTGCCGGGAATACACGCGAGGGGGCCTTCCACTTCACCCACATCATGAAAATAAACGCCGAGCGTGACCGGACTGAAGTTTGTGTGTGGCCAGGCTGGAATATCCTGATGCCATTTTACGACTTCACCTCCACCCGGATGCTTATAATTTAATTTACAACTATGAAACTTAACATTCGGCCCAACAAGATCCGCAGCCACATCCGTAAAGACAGACTTTTGCGCAAATTTCCAAAAATCCACATGCCGGTCAACCGGCGCGCGAAGCCGGCGCACATAGGGGTTGTCAGGTGTATGATCCGGGCTCAGGTCGTATTCTTTGTTCGACTCCGTAAACTGCCGACTCCGATCGATCATTTCGTCAGAACGCTGCCTTAAACACTTAAGCCATTCTTCGCTCACCAGCCCTGCGACGGCGAGGAATCCATCCTCAAAAAAGGATTGGCGTTGTTGCTGCGTCAATACAATCGGCTCGTAATTGAGAATGTCTTCAGGTGTCATGGCAATACTCCTCTGAATAAATCTAGAGCTTGCGTTTTAAAACACCAACCTTCTGTTTCCCAGTCGAAGAGCCGGGTTCTTCCAACCGCTCTTTTCACTCACTTTGAGTGAGCCCCCCATCATGCACCTGTTTGTTCGCGAAAAGGATTAAAATTAATGTCTAAGCAGGCAAAACCCAAAAGTTCACTACATTCGGCAAGCCACTACCGTGATGAACCGTGTTTTGGGCTACGCGGATATCCTTATCTCCGTCTTTTGCGAGAATAAGATTGCCACTGTTGGTGTTGCGAGCGCGTCGCGGGAAATTACTGCTCGTCACATCGACGCGAAGACAGCTGCCAACTTCAAGAGTATGATAAATATGCCCTAGAAAAATAGTTAGCTTAACAATTTCTCCAGACTTTAAATGCTGTACCCTATCCGTGCCATTTCTCAACATGGCACGCGTCACCCCATCCATCAAAAGAGCGGCTTCACCGTCCTCTTTCTCCTCAATAAGTTTCGCAACGAAATCCGTATCCAAACAGTTGGACGATACATGCAGATCGACACTCACTGGACCCGCGATTGTCATCGCCGTATTCAGCGGATCACATCGATAGACCAGACCGTAATCAGGATGGCTTTCCGCCAGCCGTTGATCCTTAGGCCCCGGATCAATTGCCATGTTACGGCCGCCATACGTCGCTACCGGCTTGCGCGGATTGTATGTATAGGTGCGTGCGCCGTCATCGCTCACATCATTTGAGATGGTGCCATTGACACCAAGATAGAGGCGTTTTTTGACAGCCTCGGAAAGCGGCCATCCATCCGTGTATTTCCAGTCATCCGCCGCGTACTCTTGGGGGTCATCCGTCCAAGCACGCGGCGAAAAATAAACGGGCGGCTCATTCAGCAGCGGCGACCCTTCATTTTTAAGCCAATGGCCGAACCAATCGAAGTATGGATCGCGTGGCCAGAATTGTTCTTCGTAGATGAAGTAATGATCATTTGGCCCAATCCAAAGACGTTGATTACCGACACGCATTTGAATTTCCGTGAAGGCGGCAATGACGCTGGTAAGGAAAATGTCATACCAACTTGTAACATGAAAACCAGGAATCTCGATAGAAGCTCGGAAATTATGTGCGGCCCTAAATTCGTCGGGTGCCGGGTGGGTGATAATTTCGTTTAAAAAAGGCTGCCAAACGGCAAAGTCGGGATAATCCGATAGCGGCAGGCGCATCCACTCCTCCGAAGAGGTGAAAGGCGGGTTTTCAATACGGGCAGCGTCGAGCCGGTTATATCGCGCCATTGCCCGCGCCGCGGCATCATCCATCTCCGCATCACTTAATCCTGCCCTGGTCCGCGCTGCTTCCCGGTGCGAGGCCGAAAGGCCAGGAATGTTTTTCGCAACCCAAAGCCACAACCGTTCCATCTCAATCGACTGCCCTTCACAGACGACATCGTCGTAAATGCTGGAGCCGCCTACTTGCGCCCAGAACGCTCTCAAGGAAGGATGTTTGGTCGACGCAGCCGCATAGGTCGTGGTAGCCCCCGCCGACGAGCCGGACATGCCGACCCGCCCGTTTGTCCAATCTTGCTCGGATATCCACGCTAACGTGTCCCAACCATCGGACGCATCGTCTGCATAGACGCGGTCCTCGCCCTCGGACCCAAACCGGCCGCGGGTGTCCTGGTAGACCGCAGCGTAGCCGCGCGACGTAATTTTTTTCCAACCGCGCAAGATCGAACCGCGCAGCGGCTCGGCTGTCGACGGCAGCCAACCTTGCGACACATCGTGGTTCGCCGAACCGTCCTGTTTTGCGATGCCATAGGGCGTCCGCTGCAAGATCACGGGAAACCGTTCGCCGTCAGCCGGCCGAAACACAAAGGTATTGAGTCTTGTACCGTCCCGCATCGACAACATCGTTTGAAAACCGCGGGCACCTGTCTCAGGGTCTACAAAATCGAACATCAATGTGTCTCCGTATGTGAGCTCAGCTTATGTCGGCCAGCAATCTTTCAGGATACCTATGAATGCATTCGCGGCCGGTGTAATAACCCGGTCGCGGCGCCGAATGATCCCCAAGCTTTGCACTACACCCGGCCCGCTCAGCGGCCGCGACGATACATTTTCCGGATGCCCTCCTTCGAAATAGGTCGAAGGCACAATCGCGACACCTAGACCTTCGGCAACCAACCGAAAAGCGGTGGTAAACTGACCCACTGTGAAATGAGAATCCAGCTCAATGCCGGCTGCCAAGGCTGCCGCATCAAGGGTTCGACGTGCCGCAGCCTCGGTCGGCATAGAAATCAGGCGTTCACCCGCAAGATCCTTTAAGGAGATTGATTTGAGTCGTATCAAACGATGACCGTTCGGCAGCGCCAATCGGAACCCATGTTCGCCAAGATGTTCTATCTCAAGAGGACCGCCCACATCCGGGGCGTCGCCGAGACCAAAATCGGCCGACCCGGCGCGCACTTCTTCTATGACGCGCGCTTGGACACCTTCGCGCAGTTCTACGGCAACACTTGGATAACTCTCTGTAAATCGACTAATGGCACCGGGCAAGATGCCATGGGCAAGCGTCATTAGACTGGCGATAACCACTTGCCCACGTTCTACTTCGGCCAACTCGCGTACATTGCGGATACCCAACCCCAAGTCGCTAAGAAGACGTTCGGCCATAGGTAGAAACTCTAGCCCCGCTACCGTCAACGCGACGCGGCGTGTCGTGCGGGTAAACAAGGCAACACCCAGCATATTCTCCGCTTTTCGGACCGTTCGCGTGAGGGTCGGCTGACTTATCCCCAGGTCAGTCGCCGCCGCCGCGAAATTCCGGTATTGTGCAACTGCGACCAAGGCTCGCAGGTGTCGCGTGCTGAGGTCTAAACCTGCATCGTAATCCAGCCCAAGTTCTTTCCGCATAGCACATTCCCATTAATACATATTATGTATTAATAAAACGTATTAGATAATAATTGCATTAATTAAATTCGACGCCAATAATTCGCAATAATGCCGATACATCAAATGGCGATCGCACGGGTATATTCGTCAGTTAGAGATGAGGAGAGTAGACACCATGAGCCTCGCATCGAAACGTTATGAGGTCGAAGACATCCTCGCGGCGCAGGAATTTTACCACAGTCGAAAATGGACGGATGGCTTGCCAGTTGTTCCACCAACCCCTAAAGCTGTTCAGGCCTGCCTAGAGTGGACGTTGCTGCCACCGGATCATCTAGTCGGGATCGAGCCGGTCCGAGAACGTCCGATTACCGCGGAAAAATTGGCGATCAATGCGGTTATGGCCGGTTGCCTACCGATGCATTTTCCTGTCGTCGTCGCATCTGTTACCGCGATGCTGCAGGAGCCATTCCTAATACATGGTGCCACAGCCAGCACTGGCGGCTGCGCCGTTTTGATTGTGATCAACGGGCCGGTTCGCAAGGAACTGGGGATGAGCGGCACTTTCAACGCACTTGGCTCGAGCGATCGCGCGACCACTGTTATCGGTCGAACAATTCGTCTTGTGCTCTATAATTTGTTGGATGTGCGGCCAGGCCAAATCGACCGCACAACTCTCGGGCATCCCGGCAAACTCAGCTACTGCGTTGCTGAGGATGAAGAAGAATCGCCTTGGCCATCCCTCGCCGAAGACCGCGGCATTCCCGCCGAAGCGTCTGCTGTCACGGTGATGGCAGCCCTCGGTCCCCGCCAATTTATGAATGAGTGGACTACAAAACCGGAGGAAATTCTCGACACTTATTGCGCCGAGATCAAAGGCAACATGCGCGCGTATTCAATCTATCCTGGCAACTACGCCGTTGTCATGCCACCGCAGCTCCGGGCGCATTTCAAGGCGGCCGGTTGGACCCGGCAAAATATCAAAGAATACATTTTTGAAAACGCTCGCATTCTGCGGAAAGAGTGGGCCGAAGTAGGTAAAGGCAATGTTGTCGGCAGTCGGGGGGAGCAGGAATATCCAGCGTTGCCAGACCCGGACCATCTATTGCTAATCGCCGCTGGTGGCCCCGCCGGTGGTTTCGGTTCAATTATCGCACCTTGGCTAGGACATAAAAGCCGCGCGGTCACGGTCGCCATCGGCGCCTGCCTCGACTGCGAGCCGCCCGCAAACTAAATCCGTTTTAATCGACAGAGAGGAAATCGAATGAGCCTTGAAATCTTAGATCCCACCCACGAGGGAGATAGCGGAAGCTTCGCGCTCGCGTCCCGTCTCTCAGCGCTCGATGGCGCTACCATTGGCATAATTTCGAACGGAAAAAAGAACACCATACCGTTCTTCAATGCGTTCGAAAATGAGCTGCGGACGAAATTCGGGGTCGCCGAAGTTATACGGACCGTTAAATCCAACTACAGCGCTCCTGCCGACGCCCATCTCGTCGAAGAAGCGGAGAATTGGGACGCAGTAATCGCCGGTATCGGCGACTGAGGAAGTTGCTCGTCGTGCAGTTTGCATGACGCAGTAATTGGCGAAAAGGTTGGAAAACCATCTGTCGGTATAATGACGACAAAATTCGTCAGCGCCGCGGAACTAATGGCCCGTGTTTTGGGTGCCGACGGATATCCCTTCGTCGTCATCGACCATCCGATCAGCAGTGCATCGGACGAGACCATCGACACGTGGGCACGACAAGCGGCCCGCGAAAGCATGGACCTCCTCATCGGCGCGAACCGTTAAACGAATGACCAACGCTGCCAAGCAGGGCGGCCCACTTGCCGGCTACAAGATCATTGAGATCGCCGGCATCGGGCCATCACCACTTTGTTGTTCACTCTTAGCGGACATGGGCGCCAACGTCATACGGATCGACCGCAAAGGTCCAACCGGTCTCGGATTTGAATACGCAGGACCGAAGGCAGACATCCGCCGCCGGGGGCGACCTTCCGTCGCCGTCGACCTAAAGCATCCCGAAGGTGTAGAAACCGTCCTACGTCTGGTCGAAAGTGCCGACGCCATTGTCGATCCAATGCGACCAGGCGTAATGGAGCGGATCGGCCTTGGGCCTGACGTCTGCATGGCGCGGAATCCACGTTTGATCTTCGGCCGCATGACGGGTTGGGGCCAAACAGGACCGCTCGCGGAAGTCGCCGGACACGACATTAACTACATTTCTCTGTCGGGCGTGCTGCACGCCATCGGCACCAAGGAACGCCCGGTCCCGCCTTTGAATGTCATCGGTGATATGGGTGGTGGCGCAATGTTCCTTGCCATGGGACTCCTCGCCGGCATTCTCGAAGCTAAGAACTCTGGCCAAGGTCAGGTTGTCGATATCGCTATGACGGAAGGCTCTGCATACCTTGCCATGGCCTGCTTTGGTCTTGCATCGTCCGGCCATTGGAATGACGAACGCGAGAGTAACCCGCTCGACGGCGGGGCACCGTTCTGGCGCTGCTATGAGACAAAGGACGGCAAGCATATTTCGCTCGGCTGCGTTGAAGAAAAGTTCTACAACCTCCTAATGGAGACGCTTGACATCGACACGGCAACGCTGCCGCCGCAGCTTGAGCCGCAAAGCTGGCCGGAAATCATCGCATTACTGGACGCCAAGTTCGCGGAAAAGACGCGAGATGAGTGGTGTGAGATCATGGAAGGCACCGATATCTGTTTCGCGCCAGTACTTAGTTTTAGCGAGGCTCCCGATCATCCGCACAACAAATCGCGCGGGAGCTTTGTAGAGGTCGACGGCATTATGCAACCAGGTCCCGCCCCCCGGTTCAGCAGAACGCCCAGCAGCGTAAAATTCGGTCCGCCTGATTTCGGCGCCCAAACAGAGCAAGTTCTTTCTGCTTGGGGTTTCTCGGAAGACGAGATCTCGAACTTAAAAGCAGCAAACGCAATCGGCCGAGAGGAATGATCCTCAAAGACATTCGCGTCCTCGACTTGTCACAGTATTTGGCAGGTCCACACTGCACCTTGCTGTTAGCCGGTATGGGGGCCGAAGTCATACGCATCGACAATCCAAAGACGGGGGATACGCTATCAAGGGCACCCGTGTTCTATGGCAAGGATGGCCCCAAGATACAAAAATTTGATGATAGCGATGTTGGTATCGCATTTCTTAAACGCTCACGCGGCAAGAAATCAATTACCTTGGACCTAAAATCGGAAGAGGGAAACGCACTTTTTCTAAAATTGGTAAAGAAGGCCGACGTTTTGGTTGAAAATTTCAGCGTCGGCGTCACCGAGCGACTGGAGATCGACTGGTCCACTCTTCAGAAGATCAATCCTAGACTAATTTACTGCTCTATAACGGGATACGGTGCAACAGGACCTGATGCGAAACGGCGAGCTTACGACCTCACTACGCAGGCCATGTCCGGATTAATGAGCGTAACCGGACAGCCAGGTAATCCACCAACAAAGGCCGGTACGCCGTTAGGTGATACAATATCAGCCGGTTTCGCCTTCTCGGGAATTCTTGGTGCCCTATTTCACCGTGAGCGAACCGGTGAAGGCCAGCATATCGACATCTCGATGACGGATGTCCTATTCTCGCTTATATTTGACGAAGCACTGGATATTTACGAAGACCTCGATATGCCGTTCCAGCAGGGTAACCGAATTATGCGGTTCTCTCCCTTTAACACCTATCCAACAAAGGATGGCTGGTTGGTGATTGGGGTCGGCCACGATGCTATGTGGCGATCGCTCTGTAACTTGATCGGGCGGAAAGAGCTCAGCAACCATCCAGAGTGGGGGCGCATGGATTGGCGCGTGGAGAACAATAAACAAGTCGATGCCGTCGTGGCAGAATGGACGAAGACAATCACGACTGCAGCCGCGGTCAAAAAACTAGAGGCGGATGGCATTGTCGCCAGCCCAGTGCAGGACATAAACGACTTGCTCAGTTGGCCTCATCTCCATGCGCGTGGCATGATCGATACGCTGTCACATCCAACACTGGGAAAACTTGCCAATCTAAAAGCCGCTGGATTTCCCTTAAAATTTAGTGCGGCCGAGACTTTTTATGAAGGCACCGCAGTGCTCAGCGGAACGCATAACACAGAGATACTCCGCGACCTGCTGGGCCTAAATGAACAAGAAATCGAGGCACTCGCGCGACAATCTATAATTTAGCTCATTCAGGACGCAGTAATGTCTCCGCACCACTATTCTGCAAATTGACCATCGCCATATAGAGCGGATCCTCCTGCAATGTTCCCGTCTGCATAGCGTTGAGATACCCGTCCCAAAAAGCTCCTTCATCGAACGTTTTCCAGAAGGTGTAGCTCGAATCTGGTATAAGACGGCAATTACAGATCGACTGCCGATAGTAAAGATCGTTTGCCACCAAGGCGCGAGATACTTGATCTTCCTTCAAATACAATCCAGCAGCCGAATCCAAAGCATTGCGGTAATCGTCTATCGAATTAGGAACCACGTCGAAACCGCACCCCGAATAAAATCCATTTCCGCCAAGCAATACAGGTGTTCCCAGACCCGCAAACTCCAGTCCTGCTTTGCCATTAACCGTTACCAAGAACGAGGCGATTCCGGGAAATGTCGCAGTATTTAGTTCTTCTGGCACAAGATGAATGTGAGAATGCTTTTCCGAAATAGCTTTAATCCGCTCTGCCGGCTCACGGTCATCGGTGTAATGAAAGTCATAGGGATGAAGTTTGAACAGCCAATCTACATCCCGTTGACCTACCGCAACGTCGAGTGTGTGCAGGAACCATTCGTGATAATCGTCGAATATCATCCGCGGGGTATGATGGGCTGCATCCGAGAATGCGTGCATCATTATAAGACCTTTCGGACGACTGGCCTCAAGACCCATCCGTGAGCAAAACCGCTCGACCGAGGGGATCGGACGGTCTGGCGAGTAGCTTTCCTCATTCAAATACTGAAACTCGTTTTCAGTTCCGCTGATACGTCGCAACAAGGTTCTATTGCCCGTTTCGACGGCAAGTTGGCCACCTGCCTTCATCAATCTGTCCACCTCGCCGGGACGCAGCCGAAAAATGACATCCATGACTGCGTCGAGCCCCTCGCGACGCTGGATGCGTATTCCTTTTCCACCGAAACGCGTATAGACAGAGCACTCTGCCTTTGCCGCCAAACGCGCCAAGACGCCGAACCGGGAGTAAACAGTATGCCCAAGGACAACCGCACCCACGTCTAATTCACTCAATAGCCTTTCATACAAGATATAGTAATTCACAAGCAAAATGAGGTAGACCTTCAACTCATCATCGAGTTCCCTGATCGTAATCCGTCGGGTCTCACGAATATAGGTATCGTAGATTAGATCGCCGACCGGAATGCCGTTAATCTCAATTGCGAGCAGACGTTTACGTAAGTCCGCGTCGGATGTTCCCTCAAGTTGCCTGATGATTTCAACCGCTGCAGGCGAAGCCTGCTGCGTAGCCTCGTCACGAACATAGGTAATCCCGTCGACGCCAAAGCTTTTTGCCGTCAGGATGGCTTTCAAATCCGCTCTGCTCGAAATCAAGGCCCACACCTTGAAGCCCTTAGTCAACTCTAGATATTTAGCGATGATAAGGTTGCCAAGAAAATAGACCGGATGGTCGACCAACATATCAACTACAATATGCTGCGATGTGACATCGGCACCAAGAGAAGATGCAGTCTGCCAGTAGCGGTGGCTCCGCATCATAGTATCTTCGAATGTCGTCGATTGACCGCTCAAAAGATAATCTCCAAATACAGGTAATGACCTACCTGCTCAATATGCAATATAATAACACGACCGCCACGATTTGGCCGCAGCAATTTAAAATAACAGCCAAATTTATGCGGCGATTACGAATACAGAATGGCTTTAATCATGGCATCACGCGATTACTCGATTTTTGGACTGATACCTGCACGTTGTGGCTCAAAGCGAGTACCCGATAAAAATATTCGAAACTTGGATGGCCATCCTTTAATGGCGTACACTGTTCGATCAGCAATTGATTCAGGTATTTTTGGTTCAGTAATTGTGTCGACAGATTCCGAAACCTATGCAGATATCGCGCGCCATTACGGTGCAGAGGTGCCGGTCTTGCGCCCTCCCAAATTCGCCCGTGATAAATCCCCCGACATTCAATGGCTTCAGCACCTCTTATCAATTCTTGAGGACCAGGGGCGTGCACCCGATTGCTTTGCAATCCTCCGGCCAACCAGTCCATTTCGTCAAACTATTACAATTCAACGAGCTTGGGAGCAGTTCCAAAAGTCAGAAGGAGTCGATTCTTTACGTGCGGTCGAACCTTGCGCTCAGCATCCAGGAAAAATGTGGTCGATTAATGGACCACTGATGTCACCCATTCTTCCGTATGAATTAGATGGAACGCCATGGCACTCAAACCAATATGCCGCCTTGCCAACGATTTATGTTCAAAATGCAAGCTTAGAAATTGCCTGGTCACGGGTCGTCCTTAAGGGCGGAACGATCACAGGTGATACCATCGCCCCTTTCCTAACAGACGAGACAGAGGGCTTTGATCTCAATACAGAAGCTGATTGGTTTTACGCCGAATACCTGCTCGAAAATGGAAAGGCGACGTTGCCCAATATCTCGCTCCCAACTTACGAGAAAAATGCGGAGAAAAAACAAGGGTAATCTTCGATTGTTTTACAATAAAATGTATAAACCCTAGTAGAAATAATTGATGGCAGGACAGCTAAAAAAGCTATAATTTTTCAATACATATCGCTTGGGCTTCGGGTCGCCATAAATAACACGCATGCTGCCTTTCGAAACCTTCTAAGGGTAAGCGCAATGAACCGAAAACTTTCCAGTCAACTTAACCGAAAGTTTAATA
The DNA here is from genome assembly GCA_002724555.1 of Rickettsiales bacterium. Classification (GTDB taxonomy): domain Bacteria; phylum Pseudomonadota; class Alphaproteobacteria; order UBA8366; family UBA8366; genus UBA6544. The sequence continues at coordinate 1,600 of PBOZ01000103.1, read as the reverse complement.
AACGATAATAATTAAGGAGGGCTGCTAATTAGGAGTTAGTAATTTATTTTTAAACAAGTCCATTGGTCAAAATGTTCACTTTCTTCAGGTCACGAAAGTTACGTATATTCTTCAGAAGTTTATCAATTTTCACTTCTCCAAGCGGTGCCGCCGGCATCAAAGCCCGACATTTTTCTTCGACATCCAACCAATCAATACCATTACAACCTGCACCTTTTGGAACTAAGACGCTGTTGGTAAAAGTCCGTCCATCAGTCGTTTCGATCGAAACAATCGCACCCTGACGATACGCCGCCTCGTTTTCCATCGGCTCTGCCCCAACAATAACCTTATCGATCAATGCATGAATTGCCGGATGGTCAATCTTTTCTTGTGAGGCGTGGACCCAACCGAACACACGGTCGTGCACGCCGGCCGCAGCAAAATACGCGGGGCTATGCGCCATATCGATCAAATTTTTCGGATGTCTTGGTCCGGTCAATTTAGCCATGCCTGGACGCGAAATCATTATAGAAGCAATTTTCTCAGGCGCCACGTTCGCTTCTCTAGCTGCGTTGGCACCCGCTTCACCCAGTGCATGATAAGGATGTCCCCCAGGCACAAGTTTGAGCGCCATATCGGTAACGATATCCCAACCTAAACCCAAATCTTCGAGTATAATCGCACCATCACTACCGCCAAACAGCTGACAGAAACCCCGGTCTGTCTCGAAGATCGAGAGTTCGGCTGTATACCCCCGCATTGCGGCTTGGACCGCACTAATACCAGCCACGGTCGCGTTGCCAGCGTGATATTCACGCGCAATGCTCGTATTCGCCGCCTTAGTTAAGCCGCCAATTGTTGTAGCGGTTAGGGCGAGAGCATGCGCCGCTTGATCTGGGTTGAGCCCATAGAGGCGCGCAGCCGCAATAGTCGGACCAAAGGCGGCTCCCATACATCCATGATGACCACGAAAATCAAATGTCGGCATGATTGCCTCCCCAATCCGCCCCGCGGCTTCGTAGCCCACAACTATAGCAGCCAAGATATCTCTCCCGCAGGAACCCATTGCCTCAGCCACAGCCAATGCGGCCGCGGTTAGCGGCGTGCCCGCATGCACTATATTGCGAAGATCGCTATCGTCAGACGCGGCCGCATCGCTCATCAAGGCATTCGCCCGTGCCGCGCTGATAACGGGAAGCTTTACACCCTTCTCAAACCAAACCGATGCCTCCGCAATACCTCCTCGCTGGAGTTCTATATCACTCACAATTCGGGAAGAATCGATATGCCTCCCACAGGCCGCACTCGCCAGGGTGCTGGCAACAATCATTGCTGCGTGGTCGACGGCTTGTTCCGGCAAATCATCGTAAGCCGTGTTCATCAGGAATTTAGAAAAATCTGCAGCAATCGTCATCTTCGAAGCCTTTCTGAATCTCAGGAACGGGTTATTTAAGCTTAAAATAAACCGAAGAAATCGAGAAATAAGACATGGCCAATAAGATGCCGCCCATCGACGGTTACACGATCTATGATCCCATCGACCCTTTAGAAAATCTTGTTGGCCCCTTTTTTTGGAAAGAACTGAAGGACGGTACCCAGCACTTTGTGTTGAAAGCCG
>PBOZ01000102.1 GCA_002724555.1 Rickettsiales bacterium | reverse complement strand
ATTTTGGACTTAGGGGGGGGAGAGCTATGTCCGAGACTGGAATCGGCGCCTCGGTGCGCCGCAAAGAAGACCGACGGTTCCTAACGGGAAACGGTAATTATCTTGATGATATAAATATTGAAGGCCAAACCTACGCTTATTTTGTTCGATCGCCGCACGCGCATGCAGCCATCAAATCAATTGATACGAGCAAAGCCGAGCTATCAGATGGGGTTGTTGCCGTTTTGACAGGCCAACAACTCGCCGATGACGGAATAGGTGGCCTAATTTGCGGTTGGGTAATACATGGAAAAGATGGAGAACCTCACAAGGCCCCTGCCCACCCCGCTCTCGCGATTGATAAAGTTCGATATGTGGGGGACCATGTGGCTGTTGTGGTTGCTGAATCGGCAGCGCAAGCTAGAGATGCCGCAGAAATGGTGCGCGTCGAATATGACGTACTTCCGGCCGCAGCTGTGACAAGTACCGCAGCTGACGTGTCAGCACCTCAAGTGCATGACGACGCGCCAGGAAACATCTGCTATGATTGGGAAATTGGCGATAAAGAAGCCACTGACGATGCATTTGCAAAAGCCCATCACGTAACCAAGTTGGAGTTGCTGAATAATCGTTTAATACCAAACGCAATGGAACCAAGGGCAGCCCTCGCGGAATATAACGCAGGTGATGAAAACTTAACTCTCTATACGACCAGCCAAAACCCGCATGTGGCCCGATTGGTACTCGCCGCATTCAATCAAATCGCACCAGAGCATAAGCTGCGAGTTATCGCCCCTGATGTTGGTGGAGGCTTTGGCTCTAAAATTTTTATCTATGCGGAAGAAACAGTCTGCCTATGGGCTGCTCGTAAGATTAACCGCCCCATCAAATGGAACGCGGACCGCTCAGAATCTTTCCAAGCAGATGCACATGGCCGTGACCATGTCACGACGGCTGAATTGGCGCTCGATGTAGACGGCAAATTCACGGGCATGCGGGTCCACACCGTCGCCAACCTAGGTGCCTACTTGTCAACCTTCGCGTCTTGCGTACCGACATATCTTTACGCAACGTTATTGGCGGGTCAGTACACGACACCAAATATTTATTGCGATGTTCTCGGTGTCTTTACCAACACTGCCCCTGTTGACGCCTATCGAGGGGCGGGACGGCCAGAAGCGACATTTGTGGTAGAACGTCTTGTCGATGCAGCTGCCCGCGAAATGGGGATGGATCCAGCGGAAATTCGGCGGAAAAATATGATAGGAACTGATGCTTACCCATATCAAACACCAGTCATCCAGCAATATGATTGCGGCGATTATACAAAGGCGTTGGATGAAGCATTAAAACTTTTCAACTATGCCCATTTGGAAGAAAGAAAGGAAGAAGCGAAATCGCGTGGAAAGGTGCGTGGGGTCGGATTATCCTCTTATATTGAAGCATGTGGTATCGCGCCGTCGGCTGCAGTCGGAGCCCTTGGTGGAGGTGTTGGCCTTTGGGAATCGGCACAAATTCGATTCAACCCTACTGGAAATGTTCTTCTATTAACTGGCTCCCATGCTCATGGACAAGGCCATGAAACGACTTTTGCTCAGGTGGTTTCTGACAAGCTCGGCGTTCCCGTTGAAAACGTAGAAGTCATTCATGGCGATACCGAACGCGTCCCATTTGGCATGGGAACGTATGGTTCGAGATCCATTGCAGTTGGTGGTTCTGCAATCATCAAGGCAGCCGATAAGGTCATCGAGAAGGGTAGGAAGATCGCCGCTCATACCTTGGAAGCCTCGGAAGATGATATCGAATTTTCTGACGGGAATTTCATGGTTGCGGGAACCGATAAGTCTATGAATATCGCTGAAGTGGCATTCTCGGCTTATGTACCGCACAATTACCCAGAAGGCTTAGAACCCGGCTTAGACGAAACAGCCTTTTACGACCCGCTAAACTTCTCATTTCCTGCAGGGACACATATCGCTGAGGTCGAAATTGATCCCGAAACAGGCGAGATCGAAGTTGTAAATTACACTGCGGTTGACGATTTTGGGACAATTATCAATCCAATGATCGTGGAAGGCCAAGTACACGGCGGTATCGCACAAGGATTGGGACAGGCAATCTTGGAAGGATGCGTCTATGACGACGAAGGGCAACTTGTGACAGGCTCTTACATGGATTACACCATGCCTCGGGCGGATAATCTTCCCGACATCAAACTCGGCTTTTCGGGCGTCCCCTCACCGCTAAATCCTCTTGGGGTTAAGGGCTGTGGCGAAGCAGGAGCAATTGCTTCACCAGCAGCACTGATCAACGCGATTATTGATGCGCTTAGCCCGCTTGGTGTGACCAATATTGATATGCCGGCAAACCCTCAAAAGATTTGGCAGGCAATCCAAGATGCGGCGGCCTAACCGGCGTCGTCAGAGTTAAGGGAGCAAAACAATGTATGACTTTAACTATCAAAAAGCCGCTTCTGTTGCCGATGCTTCAGCAAAGATAAAAGCATCAGATGACGGAATGTTAATGGCTGGTGGTATGACACTCATCCCCACGCTTAAACAACGTTTGGCACAGCCAGCTGATGTTGTCGATTTGGGAGAAATCACTGACCTTGTGGGTATTTCTGTCGACGGTGATATGGTTACCATCGGAGCAATGACTTCGCATGCGACAGTGGCCGCCTCCACGGCGGTAAAAAGCAAAATCCCCGCTTTGGCTGACTTAGCTGACGGGATAGGCGATCCTCAAGTGCGCAATAGAGGCACCATAGGTGGTTCTATAGCAAATAATGACCCGGCTGCCGACTATCCCTCAGCTTGTGTTGGATTAGGCGCAACGATTGTAACAGATCAACGTGAAATTCCAGCAGATGACTTTTTTGTTGGTATGTTTGAGACGGTGCTTGAAGAAGGTGAAGTTATTACCGCGGTAAAATTTCCAACACCAAGCAAAGCCGCCTACATGAAATTTCCCAATCCGGCATCCCGGTATGCTATTGTCGGTGTTTTTGTCTCAGAAGGCAGTTACGGTTGTCGTGTCGCAGTCACAGGAGCTGGCCAAAACGGCGTATTCCGTGTGGATGAAATGGAAAGTGCTTTGACCTCTAATTTTTCTGCTGAGGCTGTGGCTAAAATTGTCATTCCGGAGGACGATTTGAATTCAGACATCCATGCAAGCGCCGAATATCGTGCCCATCTCGTAACAGTGATGGCAAAACGAGCAGTGATAAAGGCTGGCTAGGCACCTCCTAAAGCCCAAATCTATACTAAAAAAAGCCCGCCTCCATGAGACGGGCTTTTTGGCTATGCATTAGGATCTGTAGTTCGGCAGAAAAGTGTGTTCTTTTAATGCCAAACAATTCCAAACTGAGCTTATTGGTCCTTTGTTCACTGAAAATTGACAAGAATAACATGCAATGAGCAAAAAATCTCCAACCGATATTGATGCTACCCTCAAACTTCTGAAAGATGGGAGTTACGTGGGCGACAGAAGTCTCGCTACAGCTCTTCATTTAGCATTACAATTAAATCGACCATTGTTTCTCGAAGGCGAGGCAGGCGTCGGCAAAACCGAAATCGCAAAGGTTCTTTCAGAAACGCTCAACCGACCTCTCCTTCGTCTCCAATGTTATGAAGGTCTCGATGTCGCCTCAGCTGTCTATGAATGGAATTACTCTCTTCAAATGATTGAAATTAGGCTTTCCGAAGCAGTCGGAGAGCAAGACCGCAACTCAATGGCCGATAACCTATTTAGTGAAAAATTTCTAATTAAACGGCCGCTCCTCCAAGCTCTAGAACCCTGTTCCGACGGACCCCCAATCCTTCTGATTGACGAATTAGACCGAACAGACGAGCCGTTTGAAGCATATCTTCTTGAAGTCCTCTCAGACTTTCAGATTACAATACCAGAGATTGGCACTATTTCCGCCAAGGAACCACCGATCGTTATCATTACGTCTAACCGAACCCGCGAAGTACACGACGCCTTAAAACGCCGCTGTTTTTACTACTGGATCGATTATCCCAATGCTGAACGTGAACTTGAAATCCTTCAAGTAAAGGCACCGTCCGCTCCCGCTCATTTGTCTCGGCAGGTCGTCGCATTTGTCCAGAAGCTCAGGAATATGGATTTGTTCAAGCAACCAGGGGTCGCAGAAACGATCGATTGGGCGAATGCGCTCACACAGTTGGATTGTTTGCTACTGGACCCTGACACCATAAACAACACACTCGGGACACTACTGAAGTACCAAGACGATATAGAGAAAATACGTGGAAGCGAAGCAAGTCGCATTCTAGCAGAAATTAAAGGTGAAATGATGGTGGCTGGGGGTACATGAGCCCTGTCAATGAAAACGGCGGTTTGATCGCCGCCAACATCATGCATTTCGCTCGTGTTCTCCGCGCAGCTGGCCTGCCGATTGGTCCAGGTAAAGTTCTCGATGCAATAAATGCATTAGCAACTTCAGGAATAGGACGAAGGGACGACTTTTACTGGACCCTCCATGCCACCTTTGTTAACCGGCGAGATCAACGAGAACTCTTTGATCAGGCCTTCCATATCTTTTGGAAAAATCCGCAAATTTTAGAGCGCATGATGTCGATGATTTTGCCATCAGCCCAGCTCGCCGAAGAAGAAGCATCGGAGAGCGATTTATCATCCCGTGTTGCGGAAGCGCTTACTGCAGGCGCAGAAGTGCCGGAAGAGCTCAAAACCAGAGAAACAGAAGAAGTTCAATTTGATGCAACTTTAACTTGGAGCCAAGAAGAAATCATTCGAGATTTAGATTTTGAAAAGATGACCAACGCGGAAATGGAAGCTGCAAAAGCAGCTATGCAGAAAATTCGCCTTCCTTTGCGGGAAATACCGACAAGACGCTTTCACCCCAGTAAGAACGGCGCGCGCATCGATATGCGCAAAACGCTTCGTTCTTCGCTTCGTTTTAATGGGGACTCTATCCCCCTGCATTGGCGAAAACGTAAAAAGCGAAATCCGCCGCTTGTCGTTCTATGCGATATTTCGGGTTCTATGGAACGGTATGCCCGCATGTTGCTGCATTTTCTACACGCCGTAACCAATGACCAAGACCGCGTTCAAACATTTCTATTCGGAACTCGTTTGACAAACGTAACACGATATCTGCGAAATCGGGATATTGATATTGCGTTAGAAAACGTTTCAAACGCTGTCGTGGATTGGTCCGGTGGCACTAGAATTGGTGAATGTCTCAAAGATTTTAATCGCGTTTGGTCACGACGAGTTCTTACGCAAGGCGCCGTAGTGGTATTAATCACGGACGGGCTAGACCGCGATGGCGGCGAAGGCCTTCCTATGGAAATGGACCGCTTGCATCGTTCAAGCCGACGTTTAATTTGGTTAAATCCGCTTCTAAGATATGACGAATTCCAACCCAAATCCCATGGGATTAAGGCGATACTCCCGCATGTCGACGAATTCCGTCCGGTCCATAATCTGGAAAGCTTGGCACAACTTGCCCACATATTAAGTAATGTGGATAAAAAATGTGATAAGTCCCTCAAACGCTGGCAGGAGATGGCAGCATGAGCGAAATTACTATTGATACACACGAAAATATTCTGGAAGAGGCCGCCAATTGGCGTGCGGAAGGGCGCGACGTAGCAATTGCCACCGTTATAAAAACCTGGGGTTCTTCCCCCCGCCCCGTTGGCAGTCAACTCGTCGTAGATACTTCAAACAATATGATTGGTTCGGTTTCCGGCGGATGTATAGAGGGTGCAGTCGTTCACGAAGCGCTGCAAGTTATGCAAGACGGTAAACCCCGTCTTATTTCTTTTGGCGTCAGCGATGAACAAGCTTGGGAAGTAGGCCTTGCATGTGGCGGTGAAGTCGAAGTTTTTGTCGAAAAACTGGATTAAGCGGTAGCTTAAGATGAAAAAAACCTTTTTAGACTCACTGATCGCCGCAAAGTCCACTAAACATCCGACTGTCGTAGTTACAGATTTGGAAACTGGTGCGCAGACCCTTTGGGTCGACAGTACAGCAACAGGGGACATTGATATTAATACAAATTTAAGCACGGCAATCGAGAAAGCGTTGCGCCGAGATAAAGCTGAAACGCTTGATGATTCTGGGAAACGGTATTTCTTACAACCCTTTCCGCCACCAAAACGTATGATTGTTGTCGGTGCTGTTCACATTGCACAAGCTCTGGTTCCCATGGCAAAATTATCTGGATACGAGGTCTTGATCATTGACCCAAGGCAAGCATTCGCAAGTAAATCTCGATTTCCAGGTGTCACGCTTAATCACAGCTGGCCGGATGAAGCCATGACTGAATTGGATCCGGATCGGCGCACCGCTGTCGTCACATTAACACATGATCCGAAACTGGATGATCCGGCATTAATGGTCGCACTTCGTTCAAACGCCTTCTACATTGGTTCCCTTGGCAGTAAACGCACACACGCAAAACGGCTCGAACGATTGCGAGAATCTGGCCTCTTAGAAGAAGAATTAAAACGCATCAACGCGCCGATCGGTCTTGATATTGGCGCGGTATCTCCCGCAGAAATTGCCATATCCGTTATGGCCCAAATCACCGCCAATTTGCATGCGCCTGAAAAGCGGGTGGCCGCGTGAAATTCGGCCAGTTACGGCTAGATGACGCGGAAGGCGCAGTACTGGTTCACAGTCTGCGCACCAACGAGCGTACTCTCAGAAAGGGTAGAATTCTAGATGCGAATGATATCAAGCATCTTGTAAATTCGGGGTTTTCGGAAGTAACCGCTGCAAATCTCGAAGATGGCGATATATCAGAGAATGATGCAGCGCGTCGCCTAGCCACCAGCACGTATGATGACAATTCGTTAAAACTTGGCGCTGCAGGAACGGGGCGGGTTAATATCTTCGCCAATATTAGAGGTATCTTTGTTATCAACCGGGATGCCGTCGATAAAATAAACCTTGTGGACGAAGATATAACTATTTCGACCATCACACCGTACTCCCCAACTGAAGTGGGGCAACTTGTTGCAACCGTTAAAATTATACCGTTCGCGGTGAACGAAGTGACACTTTCTCAATGTGAAGAAATTGCATTACAGTCAAACGGCTTGTTCTCTATTTCACCTTATCAAAATCAACGGACCGGGCTTCTACAAACTGTTTTGGCGAATTTCCGAAAGTCGCTGCTAAAAAAGGGTAAAGAAGTAACATCTTCCCGCCTCGCCAGTATGGGTTTAAGCCTAAATATCGAAAAAACAGCAGATCACAGTAAACCTTCCATTGAAGATGCACTCTCCACATTTCAACAGTCTAAGTGTGATATTCTACTAATTCTCGGCGCGTCAGCGATCGCAGACCGACGCGATGTAGTTCCCGACGCAATTGTATCTGCTGGAGGGGAAATTATACAATTGGGAATGCCTGTTGACCCCGGCAATTTGACGCTGTTAGCACGCCTTGGCAGCATGTGGATTGTAGGTTTACCCGGCTCAGCACGATCGCCTCGAGTTCACGGTTCGGACTGGATCGTTCAGCGTCTGGTCGCGGGCCTAGATGTTAGTGCAAGCGATATAAGAGCTATGGGTGTTGGTGGTTTACTGAAAGAGATCCCAAATCGCCCTATGCCGAGGACAGAGGCGAGCCCTCCTACGGCAAAGGATTCTCAGAAGCCCATAAAGACATCGGCCATTGTCCTTGCGGCTGGACAATCACGTCGCATGGGCCCCCAGAATAAGCTACTCGCAGATGTGGATGGCCGTCCGATGATCGTTCGAACGATCGACGCCATAACAGCTTCAAAAGTTAATTCTATTACTGTCGTTCTCGGCTACGAAGCTCGACAAGTTCGTGCAGCCTTGTCGGGTAAATCATTGAATTTTATTGAAAATATTGATTATGAAGCGGGTCTTTCTTCATCACTTCGCTGTGGTATGGCTGCTTTGCCCCAGGACACTAAATGCATCCTTGTCTGCCTCGGAGACATGCCCCGAATATCATCGACTGAAATCGATCTTCTTATTGATAATTTTTTCGCAGCAGAAGGGCGTGCGATTTGTGTACCCACCTATCGTGGGAAACGTGGGAATCCTGTTATAATAGGCCGGCGGTTTTTCCCTGAAATACAGGAAATTGTTGGAGATGTAGGCGCCCGGCACTTGATCGGCGCATATCCGGAGTTGGTTCATGAAGTCGAAATGGAGGGAGATGCGGTTCTTCTCGATATCGACACACCAGAAGCACTCGCCCAACTTATCGATTAAACGGCCCTAGATGTAATTTTAAGAATTCCAGAACACTTGTGCCTGTGCCAAAATCATACAAATCGTTGTGGCCAGCATGTTCAATAAATTTAGCCGTTTTTGGTTTTTTAGCTTTCGCAAACAGAACTCTTCCTAACTTAACAGGAATGATCGTGTCTTTCTCTCCATGGACCACAAACAGCGGTGCCGCAATCCGCTCAATTTTATGAGCTGTTTCAAATTTGTCTAAAACCAAGAATCGGGCGGGTAAATACCAGTAATGGGACTGAGCGACATCGGCAATGCTCGTGTAAGGCGCTTCCAACACAACGCCACCAACCTCATTCTCGACAGCCATTGCCACGGCAATTCCAGTTCCAAGGGACTCTCCATACAAGACTACCTTTTTTTGGGGTATTTCAAGGTTTTGAACAAACCGCATTGCGGCACGACCATCTTCATATAGTGAATTTTCGCTCGGTTTTCCGCCTGCGCCAGCATTATAACTGTACGAAACCAATAACACACCAAACCCTGCTTCGACGTATGGCCGTATTTTTTCAGCACGATGCCCCAAGTGCCCAGCATTGCCATGAAAAAAAACAATCGTCGGCAAGTCATCTCCCGCAGCTTGTTGCCACCAAGCAAACAGCTTCTCTCCTGATTTTGTATTAATCCATTTGGTCTCCATGCCTCCTAAGGCATATTGATTCGGATCGGGTATTTCCTGATTTGGATGGTAAAGGATGCTTCTCTGGCATCCAAAAAGGATACCACAAAACAAGAGGTACGCTGCCACTCCCCAAGCCAGAAAGCTCATGATTATCCTTTGTCTAATGACGTGTCAGCCAACCTTTATCGCATTAGAACAAGCTAAATTAGAATTTTCATCGATAGCTGACTTTAGGTGTCTTTCAGAAAAATGCTATTATTTAAACCAAATTGAAAACGTTACGAAATTTTTAAACAATACAGTCATGACACTCTAATCAACCCTAAATTACCCTTGTTAGCCAAAAGGCTAATTATCTAAAATCTTAGAACTTGCGCCAAATTAATAGTGTTCTTGAAATCAAAATTGGTTCTTAATTCTTGATCTCGTACTTTGAGGTGATGTTTTTTCAGACCAGTGACGGAAGCTACGTAGATGCTCACTAAATTTTTCCTAAACCATTTATCGACATTTAGTAAAAATCTCTCCACATTATTTGCAATTTCATTCCTTGACGACAGGCCGAATTTAAGCGGAGACTCTTACCTTAAAAATCGGCTTATGCACCCATTCTGTGCTGCCTGAACCAGGAGAATAATTATGGCCGAAGCCGATAGCAACAATGGCGGCGGTGATGACAAAGACAAAAGTGGTTGGAGTTTAAAGCTTCCAATTACTTCTCTTGTATGCATCGCAATTTTAGTGGGTGGTTTATTAGGGCGAATTATTGACCCACCAGCTGTTGAAACACTGCGGGTCAAGACATTCGACTTATATCAAAGGCTTTCTCCACGCCCCTTAGGCGATTATCCGGTAGGCATTATTGATATTGATGAAAAAAGCCTGGCACAGATTGGTCAATGGCCGTGGCCGCGAACCACAATAGGCCAATTGATTGAGCAAGCGCATAAGATGGGGGCTGCTGTGGTAGGTTTCGACGTTATCTTCGCCGAACAAGACCGAATGTCACCTGCACTTGTTGCAAAGAGCCTCGCCGGTCTCGATGAAACAACTCGACAATCACTTGAAAGCCTCCCTAGCAACGAGGCCTACATGGCCAAAATTTTAAAGAAAACACGTGTGGTCCTTGGGCAAGTGGGTGTTCCAGGCGAATTACCAGACGGGAAAGAATCATCCAAGGTACGCACGCCGGTGATGTCCATCATCGATCAAAGAAGTCCGGAAGCAAGTCAAGGTGGCCCATCATCAGTGGAATGGCAAAAAAAATGGTTGCTCCGCTATCAAAATCTGATGGGTAACGTCGAAGAATTGGAAAAAGCGGCTTCCGGCCATGGGCTTTTTTCCGTCGGTGAAGAACACGACGGCGTCGTCCGACGAGTACCTCTCGTCTATAGTATTGGCAAGAAGGTCTATCCCGCGCTTTCACTTGAAATGTTGCGGATCGCATTCGGCGCGAGAACGATAGCAACAAAACTTGATGAAGCCGGAATGGTATCGGTTGTCTTACAAGGACGAAATAAATTCGAAGTCCCGACGGATAACAATGGACAAATTTGGGTGCATTTTAGCAAGCCCGATATTATCGAAAGCCAGAGCAACGAAGGACGCCTTTATATATCGGCATCAGACATCATTAACGGAACCGTCGACCCTAAAAAAGTAAAGGGAAAGCTGCTACTTGTCGGCACTTCCGCAGCAGGACTTAAGGATATACGGAATACACCTATTTATGGTCGCCTGCCTGGGGTAGAAGTGCATGCTAATATTCTTGAGAATATTTTTGCAGCCCAGAAACTGTATAACGACAGCCTTGCTGCAGCCAAAAAGGCTGTCATTGATAACCTGCCATCTGATGTAAAGTCGAAGGCGGGAGATGCTGAGGATGCATACAAAAAAGCCGCAGCCGTGTACACGCCCCTCGCGCAACAAATCCAATCCCTCCAGAAAAATAAGAAGCCACTACCGCCGCAACTTGTGCAACAATTTCGATCGGCGCAGGCTGAACTGCAGAAAGCGCAGAATGAATATCAAAGGCTCGCGGCTCCAATTTCGGAACAGATGAAGTCAGCGGAAAAAACTCAAATATCCGAAGCACCATTCCGTTCCTTCTTTTTGCGTTACCCAAACATGATGAACGCGGTCGAACTAGGTCTCATACTGGCTGCTGGTATTGCAATGATGGTGCTCATACCGCGCCTTGGCCCTATTTTAACATTAGTCGGGTTACTTGTTGCGGGAACGGGGCTAACTGGAATTACTTGGTTCTTGTATACTGAGCAAAAAATACTGCTTGATGTTACATACCCTGCCGCTATTACAGTCCTAATTTATGCCGTTTTAACTTTCTCAAATTATGCACGGGAAGCTGCTGAAAAACGTCAGGTCCGAGGCGCCTTCGGACAATACCTATCACCAGCGCTCGTCGAGCAACTCGCTGAAAACCCAGAAAAATTGCGATTGGGCGGCGAAACAAAGGAAATGACTTTGTTGTTTTGTGATGTTCGCGGCTTCACAACCATCTCTGAGCAATATAAATCTAATCCACAAGGTCTCACTATTCTTATCAACCGATTATTAACCCCTTTGACGGGTGAAATTTTAGACCGACAAGGTACAATTGATAAGTATATGGGCGACTGCATCATGGCGTTTTGGAATGCACCTTTGGATGATCCAGAACATTCATATCATGCCTGTGTATCATCACTCGCAATGTTCGAGTCATTAAAAGAACTTAACACCATTCGAGAGATCGAAGCCAAAGAAGAAGGTATTGATTTCCTTCCACTAAATATCGGTATAGGCATTAACACGGGCGATTGTGTGGTTGGAAACATGGGATCCGAGCAGCGATTTGATTACTCCGTACTAGGCGATGCTGTAAATTTGGCTGCTCGGCTCGAAGGTCAATCTAAAAACTATGGTGTCGGCGTGGTCATAGGCGAGATCACCAATGATCAGGTTGGCGACAGATTCGCGACAATTGAGCTCGATCAAATCGCGGTTAAGGGTAAGACAGAGGCGGTAACCATTTTCGGTCTCCTCGGCGGGCCGGAGATGCAAGGCGAATCCAACTATAAAAAACTCCGGGAGACACATAATCAACTGTTGCAATCTTATCGCTCGCAGGACTTCGGACGAGCAGAAGAGCTTTGCAAATTGTGTCGAACGATCCCAGGCAACCCCGAAGTTTTATACGACCTCTACGACGAACGAATTGAGGAATATAAAGAGAACCCACCCGGACCAGATTGGAATGGTGTCTTCGTCGCAACCAGTAAGTAGCAATGTATATGTTTACCAATCTTTGGACCGTTGACCCGCGGGAGACAACGTCTATTTGCCTACTCGCATTCAATAATCAGCTTATTACAGGTGTTTAAGTGGCTCAAAAACCTGCCTTGGACGGTCTTACAGTTTTTGAAATCGGCAGCAGTGTCGCTGGACCCTACGGTGCGTGGATATTGGCTCAATTCGGCGCTAAAGTAATAAAGGTTGAACGCCCCGAGACAGGCGACGATGCGCGACATTGGGGTCCTCCCTTCTGGCACGGTGCAGCTGCCTATTTCCAAGCATTGAACCGCGACAAATACGGCATCACCATTGATTTTAAGAATTCGGCCGAAGTTAAAAGGCTACGCCGCCTTATGATAGAGTCAGACGGTGTTGTTTTACAGAATTTCCGACCCGGACTTGTCGCGGAAATGGGTATTTCCGCCGCTAATATTCGCGGCGAAAATAGCCGAATTATTTACTGTAATATTGGCGCGTTCGGTGACGCGGGGCCCTACAAAGAAAGGCGTGGCTACGATCCGTTGATGCAGGCTTCCGCCGGCTTGATGAGCGTAACGGGCGAAGGCGGCGAGCGCCCTCCTGTACGCGTTGGTACATCCATAATCGACATGGGTACGGGAATGTGGACAGCACTCGGCATAATGGCTGCTATACGCCAACGGGACGAAACTGGCGAAGGTTGCACAATCGATGCATCACTTTACGAAACAGCTATCGCGTGGATGACCTATCACGCCGCCGCTTATGACGCGTCCGGAGATATACCAAAAGCTGCGGGCTCTGGCATGAACGCGATTGTACCATATCAAGCCTACGAATGTTCAGATGGTTACCTCGTCGTCGCCGCTGGCGGCGACTCTTTATTTATTAAGCTCTCAAAGGTGCTAGCTCATCCCGAGTGGGCAAATGACGTGCGTTTCAAAACTAACCCCGACCGGGTACAAAACAGGGAGGCCATAAACGACGCTATTACTGCGGTAATGCGAAAAGAAAAACGTGCCTATTGGCAGGAGGCCCTTGAGAAAGGTGGCATTCCAAACGCACCAATTTTACATATGGGTGAAGTTCTGTCCCATCCCCAGACAGAAGAACTTGGCATAGTCCAACAAGATCCAACGGCAGCCGACATGCGCCTGGTTGGATTGCCTATGAAATTCGACGGCGAACGGCCTCCATATCGCCGATCCCCCCCATCCCTTGGGCAAGACAATGAAGAGATTTTTGGCACGGAGTAGACATGCGCGATAATTTTAAAACGATTAAGCTAGAACGTAAGGGGGCCCACCTTCTTATCGTCACTTTAAACCGGCCAAAAGCTGGAAATTCAATGAATACCCTTATGGGCGAAGAACTTCGCGATCTTTGGTCCGGGCTTTATTGCGATCAAGATGACATTCGTTGTGCAATACTCACAGGTGCCGGTGATCGTATTTTCTGCGCTGGTGCCGACCTTAAAGAACGCAACGGCATGACGGATGCGCAGTGGATGGCGCAACACGCTCTATTTGAACAGATGATTATGGCACTTATGGATTGCCCAGTCCCGGTAATTGCCGCGATTAATGGTGCGTCCTATGCTGGCGGTTTCGAAATGACGCTTGGCTGCGATTTTGTCTATGCTTCGAAAACCGCCCGGTTCGCGCTGACCGAAGTCACACTCGGAATTATGCCAGGTGCCTGTGGAACGCAGAACCTACCAAGAGCAGTCGGATTGCGCCGCGCAAAGGAGATTATACTCACTGGCGAGCCTATTTCCGCAGAACAGGCTTATGAATACGGCATTGTCAACAAGCTCTGCGAACCAAAAAATCTATTGGATGATGCATTTACAACCGCGCAGAAGATCTGTGACAACGCGCCAATCTCGATCCGGCAGGCTAAAAAATCGATGGGCATGT
>PBOZ01000101.1 GCA_002724555.1 Rickettsiales bacterium | reverse complement strand
GTGGCCGACCACTGGAGAGGATGACAGGCTATACGGTGGTGGATATAAATGTCACTCATACAGGAACGCCATTAGCGGCAAAGGTTGTTCGGTACATCAGCCGTCTGTGTGGTAGGGCGTAATCCTGTATTGCGCGGTGCTGCACCGTGCAGTTATCCCAAATAAGCAGATCGCCAGCTTGCCAGCGGTGACGATAAATGAATTCTGGTCGTGTGATATGATCAGCGAGCGCCGCGATCATCAAGTCGGCTTCGTCCTTCTCCATACCTTCGATCCCAGTGGTATCATCCCGCATAATGTATAGGCATTTTTCGTTTGTGACGGGATGGGTCCGGACCACAGGATGGGTTACGGATGGGAAGCGGTCGATCTGTTCCTGGGTGATTGGGTTGAGGCGGTTGCGGGCGGAAAAATCGAAGATAGCGCGTTTACCACGCAAAAAAATTTTCATCTCCCGGGGCAAGTCATTGTATGCTTTATTGGTTGCCGCGAAGCACGTATCGCCCAAAGTTAATCCATTCTTTTCTGGAACTTCGTGGGCATAGAGGATTGTCCCGCGTGGTGGTTTGGCATCGTAGCACATATCACTGTGCCAATTGTTGCCAGCTCCTTTTACGCCAATATCGCGCCCATCTTCCTCTACGTTTGAAATGACTACGATGCCAGGATACCCATCGAGCCCGTGGGTTTCGCCAAAGACATTATTGTCGAGTTTGCCGAGGCGGCGTGTCAACGTCATCTGATGCTCGGGCGTGAGGTCTTGGTTTCGAAAGTAGATCACTCCGTATTCGCCGAGTGCGCGGTCTAAAGTTTTAAAGAGGTCGTCCCCGATCGGCACGCGCAGGTCGACGCCCTTAATTTCGGCTCCGGCGGCAGCTCCTGTCGGCAGGATTTCGAGTGTCACGACCAGTCTCCCTTATGATTAGTCTCTTAACGATTTATTTAGCGGCCGATCAATATCTATCCAAGTCCGTTCCGTACCTATATTTATAGCGTATTTGAATACTAAGTTCTCGTGATAGGAACGTTATGATTGTCGATACTCACAGCCATTACGCACCACAGAGCATATTGGATGCCCTGGTCGCAGACCTGTCTATGTTCCCCAATGTGGACCTGATGCATGAAGGCGACACTTATAAGCTCGGCTTTGCGGGAGGGCCTCTGACCCGACCGTTGAACCCAAAACTCCGCCATCCAGAACCTCGTCAGGTCTGGATGCAAGAGCAGGGCATCGATGTGCAAATCAATGGGGGATGGATCGATAGTTTCGGTTACGAACTGCCGGCTGATGAAGGGCTTGCTTGGAGCCGATTTTTAAACGAGCACCTTATAGTGGCTACCAACGAAAAAGATAACCTACGTGCGCTTGGCACCGTGCCACTGCAGAACGGGGAAAAGGCCGCGCGCCTTCTTGAAGAGTTGATGGATGAGGGACTTGCGGGCGTGATGATCGGCACGCAACCTTACGGGAACCACGGCAACTTAGATGCGCCGCAGCTTGATCCATTTTGGGCGGCAGCTTCAGATCGGAAGGCAGTCATCTTCATCCATCCAATGTACGGTTGTGGTGACATGCGGCTTAATGATTACGACATGATCAATGCGGTTGGCCGTGGCCTGGATACAACGACTGCGGTCGCCCGAATGCTTTATGCGGGGCATTTTACACGGTATCCTGGAATGTCGGTGGTATTGCCACATGGGGGAGGCGCGCTGCCTTGGATGCTCGGACGATTGTACCACAATGTTGTAATTCATCCAGATCAGTATGCCGATCCAGTCGAGGGATTTTCCCACATCTACTTCGACACTGTAGTATTCGACCCCGACGCACTGAAATTCCTTATCGCTAAGGCAGGGGTCGATAAAGTGATGCTTGGTTCGGACTATCCCTTTCCGATTGGTGACCACACGCCCAAGGATGTCGTGAAGGCGGCTGGACTTAGTGAAATGGATACCAAAGCTATCTTTGGTGAGACTGCGGCGAAGCTCTTCAAACTTGAGGATAGCTGCGGTGGACATCACTAGACTAGAAAGGGCACTCGGCCGTCATCCCCGCATGGTGATGGCGCATTTGCCAACAATGCTCGAGCGCATGAGTAATCTTAGTGAGGAACTAGGGCTCGAACTTTGGGTGAAGCGTGACGATTGCACCGGTATTGGATTTGGTGGCAACAAGGTGCGTCAACTCGAATACTATTTTGGAGTGGCACAGCGCCAGGGCGCGGATACCGTGCTGATTACCGGCGCAATTCAGTCAAATTTTATACGAGCGACTGCAGCGATGGCTGCTCGGCTTGGCCTCGACTGCCACGTTCAGCTTGAAGAAAGTGTTTCCGATACCTCTGACTTGTATCGGGAGAGCGGTAATGTTCTTCTCGACAAGCTCGTAGGCGCGACCTTGCACAGCTATTCAAATGGAGGGAAGAAAGTGGGAGCTGATGTTGCCCTCCGCAAGATTGCAGCGAAATTGAATGATGAAGGCCGGCGCTCATATATTATACCGCTTTCGGCCGATGCCCCACCTGTGGGCGCGCTTGGCTATGTTCGGGCCGCGCTAGAGTTGGTTGAGCAGATTGGTGACCTTGATGCGTTTGATGATATTGTGATCGCATCGGGCAGCGCACTAACGCAAGTCGGCCTATTATATGGTCTTCGCTATTTGGGTTCGCGCACCGGTGTCTACGGAGTCTGCGTGCGCCGCGACGCCCTCTCCCAGGAGATACGGATTCGAAACCTACTTATGGGCCTCGCGGAACTACTTGATGAACCACCAGTTGTCGACCCACCCGAAATTCGCCTTTATGAAGGCGTTCTCGCCCCTGGCTACGGTCAATTGAATACTTATGCACATGAGGCTATCAAGTGGGCTGCCCGGAGTGAAGGTCTCTATCTCGATCCAGTTTACACTGGCAAGTCGATGGCTGGGCTCATTCAACTCACTATGACGGAACAATTAGCTGGGCACCGAGTTTTATTCTGGCATACCGGTGGGACACCGGCCTTATTCGGTTATGGAGATCAGTTGGTATAATAGAGAGTGGCCCTTTGATAGGGCCTTTTTCCATTGGCTTTTAAATGGGTACGTTGGGTCGTATTAGGCGCCACATTCTGTCGTTTGTCCAAAACCAGAATCGGATTACCGTTGTTTCGTGTGCGCGAGAGAGGTTGAGACCATGATTCCAAATAGAGAACCGCCTATTTCCGATTTTGATTGGCCTGCAGGCGTAACCAACCGGGTGCCATTCCGGCTTTACATGGATGAAGATGTAAGGGCTGCTGAGCAGTCTCGGTTGTTCCAAGGGCCAGTTTGGCAGTTCCTATGCTTGGCGGACGAAGTCCCGAACGTTGGCGATTACAAGACGACCTATGCTGGGGAGACCCCTGTCATCGTAACGCGAAGCGAAGATGGTGATTTGAATGCCTTCGAAAACCGCTGTGTCCACAAGGGCGCACTAGTCTGTCTTGGCGACCGGGGTAATGCCAAGGAGCTGACCTGTGTTTATCACAATTGGCTTTACACATTAAAGGGTCATCTGATGAGTGTTGCGTTTCAGAAGGGTGTAAAAGGCCTTGGTGGTATGCCAGAAGATTTCCAACTTTCCGACCATCGTTTGCGACCGATGCGGGTAACGGAGCTGGCGGGTTTAGTTTTTGGAACCTTTGCAGAGAAAGCTCCCTCACTTGAGGAATATATGGGCGCGGACATTGTGGCCAGATTAAAGCGCGTCTTAAACCGGCCCCTTCGCATTTTAGGATATCATTCGCAATTTCTAAAAAACAACTGGAAACTTTATGTCGAGAATGTGAAGGACACCTATCATGCAGGGCTGCTCCATCTGTTCTTTGCGACCTTCAAGCTAAACCGGCTCACCTCTGAAGGAGGCGTGATTGTTTCGGAGGATGGTGGCAATCATGCGAGTTTTTCCAAACGCCGCACTATCCACGCAAATGCAGAATACGATGATGCAAAATTGCGGGCGAGCCGGGACGACGTCAAACTGGCTGACGCTTCGTTGCTCGAAGCGTTCGACGAGTTTGGCGATGGGATCAACGTTCAAATACTTTCCGTCTTTCCGAACTTTATCTTGCAGCAGGTCGAAAATTCTATCGCTGTGCGTCAAGTATTACCGAAGGGTGTAAGCCAGACTGAGCTAAACTGGGCCATTCTTGGCTTCCAGGATGACGACGAAAAGATAACTAAGATGCGCCTTAAACAAGCAAACCTTATTGGGCCAGCTGGATATATCTCGATGGAAGACGGAGCTGTCGGTGGGTTTGTGCAACGCGCAATTCAAACCGCAGGTGATGAGGCATCGCTTATGGAGATGGGTGGCCGCGATCATACCTCTGACAATACCCGGACTACGGAAGCCTCTGTTCGCGGTTTCTGGAATGCGTATCGAATGCATATGAGTATTTGAATATATGGATTACGATTTACAGCTTCGGGTGCAGGATTTGATGTCACGCTATGCGGCGTCACTTGACGCGGGTCGTTATGAAGAATGGCCCGAATTCTTCACAGAGGATGCCTGCTACAAGATTATTTCAGCGGAGAATTATGAACGCAACCTGCCGCTGGGCGTGATCGACTGCGATAGTCGGGCGATGATGGAGGACCGTGTGATGGCGCTTCGTCAGGCAAATATTTTTGAAGATCACCGTTACCGCCACGTGGTTTCTTTGCCGTCTCTGATAGGCAATGAAAAAGGTGTCGTAATGTTTGAGACCGCATACCACGTGGCGCGGATTATGCGTGAGGGCGAGACGGATCTGTTCAGCACGGGTCGTTATCTGGACCGCATCGTGGAACGTGATGGACAGTTTTTGTTTACAGAAAGGCTTGTGGTGTTTGACAGTCGGCGCATCGATACTCTGTTGGTGTTTCCAATATGAAGGAAAGAGGGAAACCATGGCTGTTGAAGTAATTCCATCTGGCAGCGATATCGGAGCTGAAATTAAGGGCGTTGATTTGGCAAAATCATTCAGTGAGGAAGAGGTGTTAGCCATTAATAAGGCGTTTGTGGAGCACGCCGTCCTGATCTTTCGCAACCAACCCCTTTCAGCGAGGCAATTCGCTGAATTTTCTGGGCACTTCGGCAAGTTACGCGTTCATATTCAGAAGGCGTTCCAGCACCAAGAGATACCGGAGATCGTGTATAATCGGAACGTCGACGAAGACGGTAACTTCGATGAGGTGGGTGCTAGTCGCGGCGTAACCAAAGACCTTAAACTTGGTTGGCATTCGGACACCTCTTACGAACAAGTCCCCGCAGTGGCTACATCGGTGCATGCGTTGGAGGTACCTTTTTCAGGCGGCAACACCTGCTTTGCAAGCGGTTACCGGGCGTACGAGAGCCTGCCGGAAACGCTCAAGAAGCGGCTCGAGGGATTATGCGGGGAATACGCTCTCGGCAAGAACCGTAGAAATGCTCAGACCCAGACACTGACGG